>QHWF01000105.1 GCA_003222455.1 Acidobacteriota bacterium | reverse complement strand
AAAGGAAAATCCTGTCTCGCTCACCCATTGAAACATTATGTCCCCGTGCGGTGGATGACGAGTTTCGAAGATCTTGCGTCCCGGGTGGCACCTGTCAGTCGGACACGCTCGCGAAATCACACTACCGCCACGCGGCCACCGAGCGCACGAAGGAAAAATCCTGCAGGGCTTACCCTTGGTGTCCTTTGTATCCTTTAGTGCCCTTCGTCATTGATTAACTTCTTCCGGATCGCATCCAACATCCCGTTAATGAACCTCACCGACTCCTCACTGCTGAAAGTCAGCGCTTCGTTGATCACCACCGCCGCCGGCGTTTCAGGATCGCGAAGCAGCTCGCTTATGGCCATCCGCAGGATCAGACGATCCAGCACCGCCATCCGTTCGGGCCGCCACCGCTCGGCCGTCGCCGCAATCAGCGGATCGATCGCGTCGAGCCGCTCAACGGTGTGGTGCGCGAGCCCCGCAGCGAACGCGCGCAGGTCTTCGGCCGGCGGATCGGCGTCCGCCCATTGCTGGCTGAACAACGTGTCGGCCGCGCGATCGATATCGTTCCCTCCGATCTCCCAGTGATAGAGAATCTGCAGCGCCGCCTCACGCGCACGGTGGCGCCGATCCTTTGGTCTCACGTTCGAAATTCGGAATGCGGAATGCGGAATTCGGAATCAGGAATTCGTTCATGCATTCCAAATTCCGAATTCCCAATTCCGAATTCTAAAGGCGCCTTCATTCTGCCGTCCGCGTGAGCTGCTTGACGACGTCGGCCATCTCGATTGCCGCGATGGCGGCTTCGTAGCCCTTGTTGCTCGCGCCGTCACCCGCCCGCGCGAGTGCTTCCTCGACCGAGTTCGTCGTCAACACGCCGAAGGCCATCGGCACACCGGTCGCCGCGGCGCTGCTGGTCAGTCCGTTCGCGACCGCCGAGCAGATGTAATCGAAGTGCGGCGTCTCACCCCGTATGACACACCCGAGACAGACGACCGCCTGGAACCGTCCCGTTTCCGCCGCGTGCTGCGCCGCAATCGGAATCTCGAACGCACCGGGCACACGGACCAGAGTGATCTCGTTCAACGAGACCCCGGCCGCAGCGAGCGCAGACAGCGCGCCGCGCTGCAGGCGATCGGTGATGAAGTCGTGGTATTTCGAGACCACGATCGCGAAACGCAGGCCCGCCGCCGTACCGCCAGCCTCAATCGTCGTCACGTCACTCACGCGCCAATCACCTGCCCATCCTGCCCATGCGGCCCTGCCTGGCTAGAGAGCGAACGTCCACGATCGAACGCAGAGGCCGCAAAGGACGCAAAGAACGAGTGTATTCCTTAGCGGCCTTCGCGGCCTTTGCGTTCCAGGGCGGCGTCACGTAGTCGGACTCCCAGCTACCGGCCCTTGAATTCCGCCTTCCGCTTTTCGAGAAACGCCTTTGTGCCCTCGCGCATGTCCTCGGTGGAGGCGACGAGGCCAAACAGCGTCGCCTCGTACTGACACGCCGCGCCGAACGGCATCTCGAGACCCTTGTTGATCGCATTGATGATGTAGCGCAAGGCGATTGGTGCGCTTCGCGCAAAGTGTTCCGCAAGCTTCCGCGCTTCGGCCATCAAATCGGCCGCGGGGACGACACGATTGACGAGCCCAATCCGCAGCGCCTCCTCTGCGCTGACGGGGAGGCCCGTCAGGCACATCTCCATCGCCTTCGATTTGCCGACGAGACGCGACAACCGTTGTGTGCCGGCATACCCCGGGATCAAGCCAAGGCTGACTTCGGGCTGCCCCAGCTTTGCCGAATCCGATGCCAGACGCAGCGTGCAGGCCATCGCGAGCTCGCAGCCGCCTCCCAGCGCGAACCCGTTGATGGCCGCGATCACCGGCTTGCCCAGATTCTCGATCACATCGAGGACATGCTGGCCGGCGAGCGCGTGCTCGCGGCCGCTCGTCGGCGTCTGAACCGCCAGTTCGTTGATGTCCGCCCCGGCGACGAACGCCTTCTCTCCCGAACCGGTCAGGACGATCGCCCTCACCTGGTCGTCGCCCGTGCACTCGAGCATCGCACGGCGAAGCTCGTCGATGGTCTGGGAATTCAGCGCATTCAAGACCTTCGGCCGATTGATGGTCATGACGACGATCGCGCCGTCGCGGTCGAGGAGAAGATTGTCAAAGCTCATAGCATCGTGAACCCGACATTTACCACGGAGAGACGCGGAGGACAGGAGGAAAAACCCTGTCTCATGTCAAGAATTGAACCTCCGCGTCCTCCGTGGTAGTTCCCTAGAGAGGAAACGGATACATCAGCCAGCCGAGCACGAACGCCGACAGCAGAAACCCGCCGAACAGCAGGCCGCCGAACCGAAGCTGTTCGGCCACACTGTCCTTCGCAATGACGGCGAATACGAGCGACACGAAGAACGCGAACAAGGTGAGGAGCAGGATATGGCTTTGCATCAGCAGACGGAGTCGGGGCGGCTCATTTCCTACCCAGCGCCACATCGTACACGTCGACGACGACGAGCAGATTGAGCAGTCCGGCCACGATCAGGAAGGCGTTGCCGTATTCGTACGTCACCGCTCGCACGTCCCCCGCCCCGAACCCGAGCGCCCCGGCAATGAAATACGGAACGCCGATGCCGACGTCGGCGATGGCGGCGAGGCAGACGAGCCACTCCGACATGTCGAACGGGAACAAGCGGCCGTGAAGGCCGATGCCGATCGCGAACATGGCCGGCAGCGCGACCAGAAAGACGAGACCCTTCGACTTCCGCCCGAGCCACAGGTGACCGGCGCCGGGAGTCGCCCACGACGCGAGGCACAGCAGCACGAGCCGGCCCGATTGCGTCTCTTGGGCGGCGGCGGCGCGCACGGAGGATTAGTTTACTTCACGTCTCCTCGCCTAGCAGGCTGCTGAAAAACGCAGCCTAAAGTGAAAAGTTAAAAACAGAAAAGTTAAAAGCAGGCGGAAAATCGCACTCTTCTGTTTTGGCTTTTCAGTTTTAACTTCAGGTCGGCGCCTTTTTCAGCGACATGCTAGGGCCTAAAGCCTAAAGCCGAGAGCCTCTAGCAGGCCGCTGAAAAACGCGGCCTGAAGTGAAAAGTTAAAGCTGAAAACCTGAAACTGGGCCTGCATTTCGACTTCTTACTTTTCAGTTTTCAGTTCAGGTCGGCGCATTTTTCAGCGACCTGCTAGAGTGCGGCGCCGATCACCCACGCGACCGCCGCGCCAAGCGGGAATCCGGCAAGCGCGCGCACGGTATTCGACGGCGTCGACCCGGTGCTCCACTCGAACAGGAGCGTCGCAACCGTCGGCAGCGCGGCGGCCAGCACGCGCAGACGGTCCGCACGGATCCGCGAGCGGCCTCCGGACTGACGGCCAGTGCCGGTCAAGAGGAGAGCGGCCGCCAGCGCGGCTCCCGCGTAAATGCCGGTGCATCGCGCGCAGACGGGCATCTGCGCGGACCCCACGTGAAACGTCCGGCCCGGCAGTTGATGGCAGATGATGCTGCCGGCCCCGTACACTGCCACGGCGACGACATACATCGCCGGCGACGCGTCAGACCGGGCTGCAATGAACGTGGCGAACGGCATCGCCACGGCCCACGTGAGGGTGGCGGCGATGAATGCTTTTTTCAAGTCTCAAGTCTCAACGCTCAACTCTCAACGCTCAACTTTCAACTGTCAAGTCTCAACTCTCAGCGATCCTGACAGAGGCAGCTACCTGAGCACGTGAGCCTTGCGCCTTGAGCCCTGAGACTTGAGACTTGAGACTTGAGACTTGACAGTTGAGAGTTGTGGGGATGGTACACTCCCGGCGATGGGCCCAGCGTCCAATCCGTCGCCGCGGCAGCTGCTCGGGATCGCGCTCGTGTCTGCCACCTTGCTGATGATCGAGCTCGCCCTCACACGCATCTTCTCGGTGGTCATGTACTACCACTTTGCCTTTCTGGCCATCTCGATCGCCCTGTTCGGGCTGAGCGCCAGCGGTGTGTTCGCCTACCTCGCCCGGCGGCACCTGCGAGCGCTCGCAACCACCTCCCTGCTCTCGGCTGCCTCGCTGGTGTACGCCGCCAGCACGATCGTGTCGCTGTTCGTGCTCGTACGGCTTCGCGTCGGGCTGAATTACTCGCCGGCGAACCTGGTGCTGATGCTGACGATTTACGCGCTCGCCGCGCTGCCGTTCTTCACTGGCGGGTTCGTCATCACGCTCGCCGTGTCGCGACTCGCATCGCGCATCAACGCGGTCTATGCGGCCGATCTGCTCGGTGCCGCGTTCGGGTGCATCATCCTGATCCCGCTGCTCGACCGGCTCGGCGCCCCCGGCGTCGTGCTCGCGGCAGCGGCGATGGCCATCGGCGCCGCCACTTTGTTCGCGGCTGACCAGGCGCGGCCACGCGCCGCGATGGCGGGCGCCGTGCTGCTGGCGATCCCGATCACCGGCCAGGTGACCGGCGTCGCCGGCTTCGACGTCGTCGACACCAAAGGCCACAAAGGCGATCGTGTGCTGTTCGCGAAGTGGAATTCGTTTTCGCGTATCGGCGTGTACGAGCGGACGCACGGCGACTGGTCGCTGAGTGCGGCCTACCAGGGCCGGCTGCCCGATACGCGCTACATGGACATCGATTCGGCGGCGTCGACGCCGATTCTCAGCGTCGCTCCGGATTTGTCCAATGCGCAATACCTGCGCTACGAGCTGACGGCGCTGGCCTATCACCTCGCCGAGACGACACCCGGTTTCAAGGCGCTGGTGATTGGTCCGGGAGGCGGCCGCGATCTCGTTTCGGCGCTCGTCTTCGGCGCCGGCCACGTTGACGGCGTCGAGATCAATCCGATCATCGCCAACGACGTCATGCGCGGCCGGTTTCGCGAGTTTTCCGGCGGCATCTACACGCACCCGCGCATCCGCATTGCCATCGACGACGGCCGCAGCTTCGTCCGGCGATCGAGCGAACGGTACGACGTGATTCAAGCGTCGCTGGTGGACACATGGGCCGCAACAGCGGCCGGCGCCTACACGCTGACGGAGAATACGCTCTACACGGTCGAGGCGTTCAACGATTACCTCGACCATCTGACGGATCCGGGACTGCTGACCATTACGCGGTGGGTGTTCGATGGTCTGCGGCTGGTCTCGCTCGCGCGGGAGGCGTGCCAGGCGCATGGCTGGCCGGTTGCCGACCGCATTGCGATCGTCCGTCACGATCGGGTGGCGACATTTCTGTTGAAGAAGACGCCGTTCAGCCCGGCAGACGTGTCGCGGCTCCGCCACGTCGCGCAGCAACTCGGCTTCGACGTCTTGTACGCCCCGGGCGATGCCGAGAACGCGCCGATCGCCGACGAGCAGGTGGACGGAGCGGCCACCGCCGACTATGCACGGCTCGTCCAGTCATCCGACCCGCAACGGTTCTACGACACATTCCGGGCCGACATCCGGCCCACCAGTGACGATCGCCCGTTCTTCTTCCACACCACCAAGCTGCAGGATCAGTTCTCGGTTGCCTTCGGCCGGAAAATGCTGTTCGGGAACGGATTGAGCGCGCTGTTGACACTCCTGGGCATTTCGGCCTCGCTGGTCGTGGCGTTCGTGCTCGGGCCGCTGGCACTCACGGACCGCGACACGGCGCATCCGCGCGGATGGTTTTTCTGGCTCGTCTATTTCGGCGCGCTCGGCGCCGGCTTCATGCTGATTGAAGTCGCCGTGCTGCAGCGGTTCGTCCTCCTGCTTGGGCATCCCGTGTACTCCCTGACGGTCACGCTTTTTTCGCTGCTCCTGGGAACGGGCCTCGGCGCGGGATGGAGCCGGCATATCGGCCAGCAGTCGCTCCAGCGGGCCGTGGCCGTCGCGCTGGTGGTCATTGCCGGGATCGGATTTGCGGTGATCGCCACCATCACCCCGCTCGTGACGTGGGCGATTCCCTTCTCGCGGCCGATTCGGATGGGCATCGCGGCGGCCCTGCTGGTGCCGATGGGAATAGCCCTGGGGATTCCGATGCCGACCGGGCTTCGCCTGCTCAGCTCGCACGCGGCCGACATGGTTCCGTGGGCGTGGGGCATGAACGGCGCGTTTTCGGTGCTCGGCGCGACGCTGTCGATTTTCATCGCCATGAACTGGGGCTTTCAGGCCACGCTGCTCGCCGCCTCGGTAACCTATCTCCTCGGGCTCGCGGCGTTCCTCCTCGCCGCACGTGCGAGCCATCGCACGGGCTTCTGACAACTGTGGAACCTGCCGCGTTCTCTTCGCGTCTAACGATGTTAAGCTGGTGAACACTGTTCACTAGCCGTGCTTGCACGGAATGAAAGGAACAATTATCGAGTTTTATCCGTGCAACCTCGGCTTAGCCGCGGCCGCCACGCGGCCGCGGATCTATAACGAAGGTCCGCCTCAACGAGTGATTTTGATCGTTTGAGGCGGAGCTTCGTTAAAGGGACATCCGCCCAATGGGGATCAAAGAACGCCAGGAGCGCGACCGGGAAGCCGTCCGTCGAGCCATTCTCGACGCCGCGCGCGATCTCTTCACGACCGAGGGCTACAGGAACGTGTCGATTCGAAAAATCGCGGAGCGCATCGAGTACAGCCCGGCGGCCATCTACAGCTACTTTCCGAGCAAGGACGACATCTTTTTCGCGCTCGCCGAGGAAGGGTTCCGGCTGCTCGGCGATCCGGCCACCTGCACCCAGACGGCCGGGCCACTCGAACGGATTCGGGCCATTTTCTGGCGGCTCTATCGGTTCAGCCGTGAGCATCCCCAGTACTTCGCGCTGATGTTCGTGGACCGCTCAGTCCCCCGCATCGGCCGCGAATACGAACGCTTCGCCTTCGTGCTGGAGACCAAGCGACACCTGGTTGCTGAAATCGAGCGGGGCATCGAGGCCGGCGTTTTCCCGGCGACGCTGAACCCCGCCGTCGCGGTCCGGCTGCTGACCGTGGGACTGCTGGGTGTCGCGGTGCTCAGCCTGTCCGAACGGCTTGCCCCCGGCGAGGATCCCGAATGTCTGGCCAGCGATGTCATTGCCACGACGCTGGCAGGCCTTCAGACCGGAGTGGCCCTGAAATCAACCGGCGTGGCCGTTGACTGTGGCGCGAAGGAACCGATTGCTGGCGAACGAGCTTCTTAAGATGGCAGGAGTGAACATGCGTCGTCGTTTTCTTGTGTGTGCGTCCGGGAGCGTGTCTGAGAAACAAGAACCACACGCTCCTGGGCGAGGCCTCATTGCTGCCTTTCTGATGACCGCGCTGTTCATGAACGCCTGCAGCGCCGGAGACGCCAAAAGCAGGGAGTCGCAACCGTCAGCGCCCCAGGCGATTGCCGTTGTCGCCGTGGCAGCCGTCGAACAACCCATCGCGCGTTTTATCCGTGCCAGCGGCACGCTGACAGCCGAGGAGGAGGCGGAAGTCGCCGCCGAGACTCCCGGACGCGTCGTGTCAGCACCCGTGGAGCTCGGCACGCGCGTGGCAGCGGGCGCCGAACTGATCCGTCTTTCGGCCGCAGAAACCGAAGCGCAGCTGAAAGAGGCGGAAGCCAACGCCGCGCAAATCGAAGCACGCCTTGGTCTCGCCGCCGACCGGGCGCTCGACATCGACGCCGTGCCGGAGGTGCGCAACGCGAAAGCGACCTACGCGCTCGCGGAAAGCGAGTTCGGCCGGATCAAGTCGCTCCTCGACCAGAACGTGGTGTCGCAGTCCGAGTTCGAGCAGCGACGCACGCAGATGGACGCGGCGCGCCAGCAGTACGAGGCCGCCAGGAACGGCGCCGCACAGTTGTATCAGTCGCTGCAGGGCGCCCGGGCCAGGATTGCGCTCGCTCAGAAGGCCTTTGCCGACACCGTTGTGCGTGCGCCCTTCAACGGGGTGATTGCGCAACGTCTCGTCTCGGTCGGTGATTACGTGACGAAGGGGATGAAAGTCGCCGTGGTCGTGCGGGTGAATCCGCTGCGTGTCAGGCTCACCATTCCGGAACAGTTCATTGCCGCCATTGGGGTCGGGCAACCCGTGGGCTTCATCGTCGATGCGTATCCGGGCCGGCAGTTCGAAGGCAGGGTCCGATACGTGTCGCCGGCGCTGCAGGCCGACCAGCGCGCGTTGACGGTCGAAGCGGTCGTGCCCAATGCCACGGGAGAGTTGAAGCCGGGTCTGTTCGCAACGGCGCGCATCGAGCAACCCGCGCGCACCCCGGGCATTGTCGTCCCGGCCGCTGCCGTCCAGACCACGGGCGGCACCAGCCGGGTCTTCGTCGTGACCGGCGATCGGGTCGAGGAGCGGATCGTCACGACGGGCCAGCTAATTGGCGATTCCATCGAAATCACGAAGGGCCTGAACGCCGGCGAGCGGGTTGCGACCAAGAACCTCGCACGGCTCACCGACGGCGCACGGGTGGAGTCGTGAAATTCGGAATTTGGAATTCGGAATTCAGAATGCGTGACGGGCTCGCCCACTCTCGCAGAATTCCCAGTTCAAGAACGAATTCCGAATTCCGAATTCAGAATTCCTAATTTCTTCAGGTGTCTTCATGCAGTGGTTAGCAGCACTTTGCGTCAAGCGCCCGGTCTTCGCGACCGTGCTGATTCTCACGCTCACCGTGATTGGCGCGTTCTCGTTCACGCGGCTGGGCGTCGACCGGTTTCCGAAGGTGGACTTCCCCACCATCACGGTCACCACCGTGCAGCCCGGCGCCGCGCCGGAGCAGATCGAGACGGAAGTCACCGACAAGATTGAAGAAGCGGTCAACACGATCAGCGGGATCGACGACCTGCGCTCGGTGTCGTCCGAAGGCGTCTCGCAGGTCATCGTGGCGTTCCTGCTCGAGAAGGACACGGACGTCGCCGCGCAGGAAGTCCGCGACAAGGTGAACGGCGTCCTGCCGCGGCTGCCGAAAACGATTCAGCAGCCGCGGGTGGACAAACTGGATCCTGACGCCGCGCCGGTGCTGAGCCTCGCGCTGACGGCGACCAAGCCGGTGCGCGACATCACGGAATACGCCGACAAGGTGCTGCGCCGGCAACTCGAGAGCGTCAACGGCGTCGGCCAGGTGCTCATCCTCGGCGGGCGCCAGCGGCAGATCAACATCTGGCTCGATGCCGACCGGCTGCGCGCCTACAACCTGACCGTCACCGACGTGTCGCACGCGCTGCAGGGACAGAACATCGAAATCCCCGGCGGCCGCGTCGACCAGGGGGCTCAGTCGGTCACGCTGCGGACGCGCGGCCGCGTCCAGACCGTGGCCGACCCGTCCGCATCGGCGACGTCGCGCGCACGGAAGATGGCGAAGCCGAGGCTGAAACGCTGGCCAACGTCAACGGCACCGGCACGGTCCTGCTGCAGGTGCGCCGCCAGTCCGGCACCAACACCGTTGAAGTGGTGCGGGCGGTGACGGAGCGTCTCGAGGGGCTGAAACGGGCGCTGCCTGCCGGCTACTCGGTCCGCGTCGTGCGCAACACGTCCGAGTTCATCGACGCATCCATCCACAACGTCGAGGAACACCTCATCGTCGGGTCGATTCTCGCCGCAATTGTCGTCCTGCTGTTCCTGACGAATCTGCGCTCCACGATCATCGCCGCCATCGCGATCCCGACGTCGATCGTCGCGACCTTCGGTCTGCTCTGGTACATGGGCTTCACGCTCAACCTGATGACGATGCTGGCGCTCACGCTGTCGGTCGGTATCGTGATCGACGACGCGATTGTCGTCCTCGAGAACATTTACCGCTTCATCGAGGAGAAGCACGAGGGGAGGATGGAAGCGGCCGTCGACGCGACGCAGGAGATCGGGCTCGCGGTGCTCGCCACCACGCTCTCGCTCGTCGCGATCTTCGTTCCGGTCGCGTTCATGGGCGGCATCGTCGGACGGTTCATGAAGAGCTTCGGGCTGACGATGGCGTTCGCGATCCTGGTGTCGCTGCTCGTCAGCTTCACGCTCACGCCGATGCTGTCGGCGCGGTGGCTGCAGGTGGACCGCCACGGCAGCGACAAGCACTCATCGAAGGACTCGAAGGTCTTCCACGCGATCGACGTCTTTTACACCCGTCTCCTCGAATGGTCGATGGCGCACCGCGCGATCGTGGCGGCTGCGGCCGTCCTCGTCCTGCTGTCGAGCGTCCCGCTGTTCATGGCGGCCAACAAGAACTTCATGCCCCAGGACGACCAGTCGGAATTCGAAGTGAACCTGCGCGCACCGGAAGGCACGAGCCTCGAGGCGACGGAGGTCATCACGAACCGGATCGCGAACGTGATTCGCGAGCGGTTGCCTGAGGTCGATTACACGCTCGTGACCGTTGCCGGCGATCCCGCAAAGACGCGCAATCTCAGCATCATCTACGTCCGCCTCAAACCGATCGAAGCGCGCACGCGCGATCAATTCGCCGTGATGGACACGATCCGCAAGCAGATCCTGCCGTCGGTGTCCGGGAACCTGCGAACGTCCGTGCAGGAGGTCGCGGTCATCGGCGGCAGCGGTGCGCAGGCGGCGGCCGTCCAGTTCGTCATCAACGGCCCGGATCTCAACAAGCTCGAGGCGATCGGCCGTCAACTGGTGGAGAAGGTGAAGCCGATTCCGGGCGTGGTCGACATCGACACCTCACTGAACACCGGCAAACCGGAGCTCTCCGTGCAGGTGGATCGGCCGAAAGCGGCCGACCTCGGCGTGCAGATCGCGACCAGGTGTCGACGTACAACGAGGGCGGCGAGCAGTACGAAGTGCACCTGCGCGCGCGCGCCGAAGATCGCAGCACGCAAAGCGCGATTGCCGGCCTGACCGTCCCGTCGTCGCGGCTCGGGGCCGTTTCGCTCGACAACGTCGCCGACTTCGAGTCGGGCACGGCGCCCACCGACATCAACCGGCAGGCCCGCCAACGCCAGGTCACGGTGTACTGCAACCTGCTGCCCACGGCCTCGCAGGCGGCCATCCAGAACGCGATGCTCGCCGAGTTCAACCGGCTGAATGCCGGCGGTGCGTACCGCGGCGCGTTTGCCGGCCGATCGCGGGAGCTGGGCCGGGCGGCGCAGAACTTCGTCACCGCCTTCCTGCTCTCGCTCGTGTTCATGTATCTGATCCTCGCGGCACAGTTCGAATCGTGGCTGCACCCGATTACGATTCTGCTGTCGCTGCCGCTGACGCTGCCGTTCGCGCTCCTGTCGATCATCCTGTTTCGCCAGTCGCTGAACATCTTCTCGGCGCTCGGGCTGCTCGTGCTCTTCGGCGTGGTGAAGAAGAACTCGATCCTTCAGATCGATCACGCCAATCAGCTGAAGGAAACCGGCCTCTCGACGCACGCGGCCATCGTTCGCGCCAGCCGCGATCGACTGCGCCCGATTCTGATGACGACCTTTGCCTTCGTCGCGGGCATGCTGCCGCTGATTGTGTCGCGCGGCATCGGCGCGGGCACGAACCACGCGATCGGCTTCGTCATCTTCGGCGGCCAGTCGCTCGCGCTGTTGCTCACGCTGCTGGTCACGCCCGTTGCGTACTCGCTGTTCGACGACGCGTCGACGATCCGCCTCTTCCGCCGTGGCACGGCAAGAGCACGAGCGGACCGTCTGGTGGTGGAGGGCGCCGTCGACGCACGAGCGGGGCTGTAGATCGAAACGATCGCCCGTGGCGTCCGTGAAAAGTCGTCCGTGGCGTCCAGCGAAGAATCGTCCGTGGCGTCCGCCTTCAGGCGGATTTCTCCAATCCGGCTGCCGCCTCCGCGCTTTGCGCTACGGCGCGCCGCGCCGAAGCGAGGCGAAGGCGGGAAGCCGGATCCCACGAGTAACGGGGAAGGTGTTCGTGACCAATCGTTTTGGAGATACCACTATGCGCAAAACGTTCGTCAATGTGCTCCTCGCAGCCGGCGTCGCCTCGATTGCGTCGGCGCAGACAGCCCCGCCGACGGTCAGCATCAGCGCGGACGATGCCGTGAAGATGGCGCTCGAGCACAACATCGACTTGAACGTCGATCGTCTGGATCCGCGAATCAGCGATACCCGCGTCGCGGCGGCGGCCGGCGCGTTCAAGCCGGCGATCACGTCGAGCGTTCAGCGGAACAGCCAGGTGCTGCCGCCGTCGAATTTCCTGACGCCGATTGCCACCGAGAGCAACGGCGTCAGCTCGAATGCCGGGCTGGCGCAGCGGCTGCCGTGGTTCGGCACGTCGTACAACCTGTCGTGGACGGCGACGCATACCAACAGCAACAGCTTCCTGAACAGCTATAACCCGTTGGTCCAGTCGGGTCTCGGCCTCAACGTCTCGCAGCCGCTGGTTCGCGATCTGGCCATCGATCCGGCGCGCCAGCAGCTCGCCGTGAGCCGTACGAATCGCGACATTGCCGGCACACGACTGCGTGAGAGCATCGTGCACACGACGGCGAACACGAAAGCGGCGTACTGGAACCTCGTGTCCGCGCTCGCCAACGTCGATGCGCGGCGCTCGGCGCTGGCGCTGGCGCAGGAGCTCGTGCGCGTGAACAAGGCCAAGGTCGACGTCGGCACGTCGCCGCCGCTCGATCTCGTGTCGGCGCAGGCGGAAGTGGCCGCCAATCAGGAACAGCTGATCGTGGCCGAGACCGCCGTGAAGCAGATCGAGGACCGCCTGCGCATGCTGATCTTCGACACGACGCAGCGCGACAACTGGAACGTGCGGATTGATCCGATCGACGCTCCTCCGATCGCCACGCCGTCGATCGATGTCGACGCCGCGGTCACGCGCGCCCTGAGCGAGCGCGCGGACCTCGTGCGCGCGCAGAAGGAGATCGAGAACGCTCAGATCGGTCTGAAGTACGCCGGGAATCAGAAACTGCCTGACGTCCGGTTGAATGCCAGCTATCAGGCCAGCGGCCTGGGCGGCACGCAGGTGCTTCGGACCGGCGGGTTCCCCGGCACGATCGTCGGAGCCGGCGCGGTGACCGACTTCGGACGCGTCCTGAACCAGCTGTTCGCGCGCGACTTTCCGACCTGGGCGGTGGGCATCAGCATCTCCTATCCGATCGGCGAAAGCGCAGAACAGGCCAACTATTCCCGGGCGATGCTCGAGCGCTCGCAGTCGGCCGAGCGGCTCAAGAGCGCGGAGGCGCACGCGATTCAGGAGATTCGAGACGCCGCGTGGAAGATCGAGATGAACGCCAAACGGATCGAAACGACTCGTGCCGCACGCGAGCTCGCCGAGCAGCGCCTCGACGCGGAGCGCAAGCGGCTCGAGGTCGGGATGTCCACGAGCTTCCTCGTGATTCAGGCGCAGCGGGATCTCGCGCAAGCC
>QHWF01000917.1 GCA_003222455.1 Acidobacteriota bacterium | reverse complement strand
GGCGGCGGGCGGCGGAACAGGCGGACCGGGCGGCGTTCGTCGCCGCCGACGAGCGCGTCGGGGACATCCGCGCGCGGGCCGTCGCCATCGTGAAGGACACCACCGGGGACGAGCACTACAACGACGTCAACTACGTCTTCCCGACGTTCATCACGACCCGCATGCCGATCGGTCTGGTCGGCCTGATGATCGCGGCCATCTTCGCGGCGGCGATGTCGGCCAGCGCGGGGGAACTGAATTCGCTGGCGACCGCGACAATCATCGATTTCTATCGGCGTCATTTCGTCACCGCGGCGACCGACGCGCATTACCTGTCGGTTTCGAAGCTGGCCACGATTGGCTGGGGCCTGTTCGCGTGCGTCGTGGCGATGTCTGCGGCGAATCAGGGATCGCTGATCGAGGTGGTGAACCGGTACGGCTCGTTCTTCTACGGCTCCCTGCTCGGCGTGTTCATCCTCGCGATTCTGACGAGGCGGGCGACCGCTGCCGGCGCGTTCTGGGGGTTGATTGCCGGCATGGCCGTCGTGCTGACCGTTGCCTTCACCCTGCCCATCGCCTTCCTGTGGCACAACCTGATTGGGGCAATGGTCGTTGTGACCGTCGGCCTCGCGATCAGTGCGATGACCCCGGGTTGCACGGATATTCACACGATCTGACGACTGCCAGATCCGTGATTCGATGTACCGAATTGACCCGGGCCCCGGAACGGGCCGGCGCTCGTTTTCGGGCCAAAACCGCTGTGGGCATCTGATTTGGCTGACAGCCTGGATGGGCACTTCCCTTGCGCTGTCTCGGATTCAGATGATTCGGAGCAGGCAGCCATCCGGTTTCACTCTTATCGAGATCATGTTCGTGGTCGCGCTGATCGGCGTCATTGCCACGATCGCCGTTCCGATGACCGGCAACCAGCTGAGCTATCTGCGTCTGAGCGGCGACGCGCGAAATATTTCAAACGCGTTGATGCTGACGAAGATGCGGGCGGCGGCCACGTTCACGCAGACGCGACTCTATGTCGATCTGAGCGCGAAGAGCTTTCGCATCGAAACCTGGCAGCGGAGTGCGTCGCCGGCGGACTGGGCTGCCGACGGTGGCACGACCTCCCTGTCGGGCAGCGACCGGTTCGGCTTCGCACCGGTGAGCGCCGCACCGTCCTTCACGCAGGTCACGATTGGGCAGGCGGCACTCATCGCCAACACGGCGTGCATCGTCTTCAACTCGCGCGGCGTCCCGGTCGGTCCGTCGGGTGCGCCCACTGGAACCGAGCCGCCAATCGCGACGGACGCGCTGTACGTGACGGACGGCACGGCGGTGTACGGGGCGACGGTCTCGGCGACGGGGATGATTCGACTCTGGCAAACGCGTCCGACCGCGACACCGACCTGGACCCTGCAATGAAGACCATCATGCCAGATCGGCCGGAAGCACCACGTCCAATCAGATCGGAAGCCGGGTTCTCGATCGTCGAAACCGTCATTGCGACATCCATTCTGCTCGTCGTGCTGGTCGGCCTGATGTCGGCGATGGGCATGGCGGCGGCGCTGACCGAAAACGAGGGACACCTGTCCGCACGCGCGGCCGAGTACGCGCAGGACAAGATGGAACAGCTGCTCGCGCTCTCGTACTCGGATATTGCGAGCGACACCACGCAGATTCCGACCGCCTCCGTAAATGGAGCCGGACTCGCCGCCGGCGGCAGTCAGGATCCGGCCGCGCCGGTCGCGAAATACGTCGACTACCTGGATCCGGATGGGAAGCCTTTGTGCCCGTGTACAGGGACGACGGTTCCCGCCAACTGGTTCTACAAGCGGGTCTGGCAGATTTCGACGCCGGCCGGATCGACGAACCTGAAACAGATCACGGTGACGGCGGTTGTCGTCCGGAGCGTTGCCAACAAGATCATCCCGCGCGCGACGGTGACGGCCCTGAGGACGCGCATCGGCAATGAGTAACGCACGCGATCGATCGCAAGCCGGGTTCTCGTTGATCGAGCTGCTTATCTCGACTGGCATCCTGCTCATCATCACGAGCGTGGTGACGTCGGGGCTGCTCCAGATGACGCGGTCACAACGGACCATCTCGAACCGCACGGACATGCACAGCGGCGTTCGCAGCGCCACCGAGCTCCTGCAGCAGGAAGTGGGTCAGGCCGGGCGGATCACGGTGCCCGCTCCGATCACGCTGAGTGCGGCCGTCATCGAAGACGATACGACGGCGATTCTGTCATCCGTCGCCGGTTTGTTCGTCAACGAACTGCTGTCGATCGAGGGCGCCGACCCAGCGATCTTCAACAACCAGCCGGAGACGGTGCAGATCACCGCCATCGATACCAGCACACGCCAGATTACGGTCAAGCACGTCTCCTCGAGGGGCGTAGTGACAGACAGATTTCAAAGCAAGCATTCGGCCGGCGTGGCCGTGACGGCCGCCGGCGGGTTCGGCACCGGCGTCGTGCCCCCGGCCCCACCGACCGGGACGTTCACGAACGGGTCAACCGGCAGCGTCCTGAAACTCTACGGCGACATCAACGGCGACGGCAATATGGTGTACGTGGAGTATGTGTGCGACACGACGAATGGTGCGCTGTATCGCAACATGGTGGCGTGGAACGCCGCGTCCAAACCGGCGCTGACGCCGGCCAACATTCTCTTGAGCAACATCCTGGCAAATCCGGCGCAAACAGTTGGGGGGCCGAACCTGCCATGCTTCCAGTATCAGATGGATCTCTTCGGCAATTACGTGCTCGACGTCGCGATCACGCTCACGGTACAGACCCAGCAGATCGACCCGGTGACCCGTCAGTTTCAGCGGGAAACCAAAGCGCTGTTGAACGTCTCGCCGCGGAACACGATCGGCGCGTGGCAGTCCGCCGGCGTCAATCAGAACCGGGTGCAGCCCATGCCCGACACCATCAAGAACAACCTGCTGCCATGAACCGCGAAATCATCGTTTCCGCGCCACGATCGGGAGAACGGGGAATCGCCATCGTCCTCAGCCTCTTTCTCGTGATGGCGATGTCGGTCATCGCGGCATCGGTCATGTTCATGGCCCAGACCGAAACTTACGGGACGATGAACTACCGGATGATGTCGCAGGCACGGTACGCGGCGGAATCGGGGGTCCAGAAAACGGTCAATTACCTGCTGAACGACTATCAGACCGTCAAGTCGGGTTGTGTGGTGGGTGCGAGCCCCTCCGGGGTCGTGTGCACTCTCGCCGACCCGCTGACCAACTACAACATGAAAGTGTCGCCCGTGACCTACAACGGCGCGGCGGTCGTCTTGTCGGCCGACGCCTCGAAGTCGAATTATCCAGTCGCCGCGGTCAAGACCGCATTCGGCGTCGCAGGCCAGGGACCGCTCACCGCGGGCTCGGCATCGATTCGATACAGCGCCACCGCCACGCTGATGTCGATGCAGCTGACCGCGAGCAGCGACGTCGTTCAACGGTGGGAGATCACGGTCGCCGGCACGGTCGGCGGCGTCCGTCCGGCGACGGAGGAAGTGACCGCCACGCTCGAGACCCAGATCGTGCCG
>QHWF01000010.1 GCA_003222455.1 Acidobacteriota bacterium | reverse complement strand
ATAACAGCGCAACCGAAAATGGCACCTATGCTCAGGATCAGTGGACCATTCGGAAGCTGACTTTGAACCTGGGCCTGCGGTACGCGGTGTATGACGCGTCTATCCCGGGACAGCACCTGCCGGCGGGCCCGTGGGTGCCCGCGCGCGATTTTCCGGCCGTGGCGCGCTCGCCGCACTGGCAGAATCTCAGCCCGCGCGTGGGGGCGGCCTACGATCTGTTCGGCGACGGCAAGACGGCACTCAAGGTCGCGCTGGGCCGGTATTCGGCCCGCAATACAGGCATCGCCGTGGATATGCCCGTGCAAAACCAGGCGGTCAGCACCACGAGGACCTGGAGCGACACGACCTATCCCGTTGGTGATGCTCGACGAGAAAATTACATTCCCGATTGCGATCTCATGAACCCCGCGCCGAACGGCGAGTGCGGACAGTGGTCGGATCTCAGCTTCGGCCAGGTTAGCACGGGCAATACGCGCCGAGCCGCAGATGCGCTGAGCGGCTTCAACCGGCAGAACTACAACTGGCAGGGCTCGGTCTCCGTGCAGCATCAGCTGCGGCGAAATATGGGACTCACGGTCGCGTATTTCCGCACGTGGTACGGCGGATTTCTGGCCGTCGATAATCAGTCCGTGACGCCGGCAGATTACGATCCGTTCTGTATTACGGCGCCGGTGGATCCGCGATTGCCGACGAGCGTGAGTGGCCAGCAGTTCTGCGGAATCTACGACGTCAAGCCGGTGAAGTTCGGTCAAATCGACAACCTGGTCACGCAAGCGTCACATTACGGGGAGCAGAGCGAGGTCTTCACTGGCATAGATGTCCTCATCAACGCGCGGTTTGGACACGGCGGGCAGATCCAGGGGGGCCTGGGCACTGGGCGCACAGTGCTCGACAACTGCTTCTCTGTTGATTCGCCGTCCACACTCGTTGCCGGCCAGCCTGTAGCGGTGGCCGGGGTCCTGATGATCCCGACGCAGGATGCGCGACCGGGGTTCTGCCGCGTCAGCCAGCCGTGGGGAGCCGCGACGCAGGTCAAATTCTCGGCCGTCTACCCGCTCCCCTGGGCATCGCAGATCAGTGCCACGTACCAAAATGCTCCCGGGTTCCCGATCGCGGCGAGCTACGTGGCCAGCAATGCTGAAATCAAGCCGTCACTGGGCCGGAACCTCGCGGCATGTCCGAGCCAAACGGCGGCCACATGTAATCAAACCGTCACCATCGATCTGATTCCAGTCAACACACTCTTCGACGATCGAATTCAACAGTTGGATCTTCGTGTCAGCCGGACCTTCTCGATGGGTCGAGCCAAGGTGCAGGGAAATGTCGACATCTATAACGTTTTCAACGCTAGCACCATCCTGAACGAGCAAACACGGTACAGCACCCAGAATAACCAGTGGCTGAACGCGATACAAATAATGGGCGCGCGGTTGTTGAAACTCAGCGCCCAGCTTACCTTCTAGGGAGCACGGACGTATACCTCAGCGTTCAAGGACCCCGTTCAAAAAGCCAAAAGGCAAGAGCCAACGAACGTCCACATTCGACGGCTGTGAGGTGAAGCGATGCGCGCAGTCATGCGGATTCTGGGGTTTTTGGCGTGTGCCGCGCTGATGCCGACCATCGCGCTCGCGCAGGCAGTCATCGCGGGATCGGTGAAGGATTCGTCCGGTGGCGTGCTTCCCGGTGTCAACGTGGAGGCGACCAGCCCCGAGCTCATTGAGAAATTACGGACGGCAGTCACTGATGGCACGGGGCAGTACCGCATCGAGGACCTTCGACCTGGCGCCTACACGGTGACGTTCTCACTGCCAGGATTCACGACCTTGAAGCGCGAAGGCATCGAGCTGACCGGAACGTTCACAGCGACGATCAATGTGGAGCTCAAGGTCGGCGTCGTCGCGGAAACGGTGACGGTCACCGGTGAGAGCCCGGTCGTGAACATTCAGAGCGCACGGCGGGAAATGACGTTGAACAATGACGTCCTCAAGGCGATCCCGACGGTCCGCAGCTACAACGCGACGGTCTCGGTCGTGCCGGGCGTCACCACCAATTTGAACGACGTCGTCACCGCGACGGCGACGACGCAGTTTCCCATTCACGGCGGGCGCAACAACGAAGGGCGCCTGATGATAGACGGGCTGAACATCGGGAATCCGCCGGGGGGAAATCAACCAACCTCGTATATTGCGGACGTCGGCAACGCCCAGGAGGTCACGTTCACGACGGCGGGCGGCCTGGGCGAATCGGAGACCGCCGGCCTGGTGATGAGCGTCGTGCCCAAGACGGGCGGCAACAGGAAATCGGGCGCGCTCTTCATGAGCTTCACGGGCAAGAAGTTGTCCGGCGACAATTTCAACGACGCGCTAAGGGCTGCCGGGCTCACGGCCCCGACGCCGCTCTCGAACGTGTACGACTTGAACGGGTCGTTCGGCGGTCCGATCAAGCGGGACAAAGTCTGGTACTTCCTGAACGCACGCACGCAGGGCAGTACAAAAATCATCGCCAACGTGTACTACAACCAGAACGCGGGCGACCAGACCAAGTGGCTGTACTCGCCCGATCTGAGCCGTCCGGCTTACAACGATCGGACGTCGGAGAACGCCAGTGGACGCATCACGTGGCAGATCAGCACGCGCAATAAGGTGGGCGTTTTCTGGGACGAGCAGGCAAACTGCCGCACGTGCACGGGTCTCACGACGGGTATCACCGATCCGCCGCGCGTCGCGCCGGAAGCCCGCGGCGTGAGCCAGACGAAACCGCTCCGCGTCACGCAAGTGACCTGGTCGTCGCCCCTGACGAACAAGTTGCTCCTCGATGCCGGCTGGGGCGGGATCTATTACGCGTGGGGCAATTTCGAGCGTACTCCAAATCCTACGCACGATCTGATCAATGTCGTCGAACAATGTGCCACGGGCTGCCCGGCGAACGGCGGGATCCCAGGTCTGGTGTACCGATCGCAGGACTGGGGCCAGAACTACGCCGGCTCGTACAGTTGGCGCGCGTCCGCGTCGTATGTGACCGGACGGCAGAGCCTCAAGGTCGGATACCAGGGCACCTACTTGAGCGACATTCGGACGTGGTACACGAACAGCCAGGATCTCGCGTATCAATTCGACAACGGCGTCCCGAACCGGCTCACGGAATCGATATCGCCATGGGTGAACAATGGGCTGGGGGCGTGGCACGCGGTCTTCGTGCAGGACCAGTACACCTCGGGACGCGTCACTCTTCAAGGAGCGCTCCGGTTCGACCATTCCGCCAGTTGGTACCCTCAGCAGCAGGAAGGGCCGTCCCGATTCCTGCCGACGGCCCTCGTCATTCCCGAGACACCGGGCGTCGACGCCTACAAGGACATCACGCCGAGAATCGGTCTGGCATACGACGTGTTCGGCAACGGCCGGACGGCTTTCAAGTTCAACGCCGGCAAGTACCTCGAAGGCATGGGCATTTCCAACAACTGGGCAAACGCGAATCCGACATTACGGATGCCCTGCACGGTTGGTCCATTTGCGCCGTGCGGTGTCACACGGGCGTGGACGGATGCCAACAACAACTTGAAGCCCGACTGCGATCTGCTCGACGGTGCCGCCCAGGATCTTCGGAGCCGCGGCGGCGATGTTTGCGGGCCGATCTCGAATGCGGCCTTCGGAACGACGACATTGACCAACACGTTCGATCCGGCGTTGCTGACCGGCTGGGGCGTCCGCGCGTCGGACTGGACGCTCGGCGCCGCCGTCCAGCAGCAGATTCTGCCTCGAGCGTCAATCGAAGTCGCCTATACGCGGCGCTGGTTCAATGGGTTCACCGTGTATGACAACCAGCTCGCCGCCGCCTCCGACTTTGCGGAGTACAACATCACCGCGCCATCCGATCCGCGACTGCCGAACGGAGGCGGTTACCCGGTATCGGGCCTCTACGACATTGCGCCCAGCCTCTTCGGGCGCGTCAGTAATCTGGTCACGGCGGCGAAGAAGTACGGCAAGTGGAGTGACAACTTCAACGGCGTCGACGTCACGCTGAACGTGCGGACTGGAGCCGGCTGGACGTTCCAGGGCGGCACCAGCACGGGCCAGACCGCCGCGGACAACTGCGAGGCGAGAAACAACCTGCCGGAACTCGGCCTCAGCCCCGCCGTCAACCTTGCGCAAGGACTCCCCGGTCTCACGACCTCTCCCGTCAGTCCGACGAATCCGTATTGCCACGTCGACTACGGCTGGTTGACGCAATTACGGGCGCTCTCGTCCTACATCATTCCGAAAATCGACGTACAGCTCAGCGGCGTCTTGCAGAGCAAGCCCGGGGCGCTCCTTGCGGCGAACTACGCTGTTCCAAGCCAGGTCATCACTCAGATTCTGGGGCGCGCCCCTGCCGGCAACCCGGCCAACGTCACGATCAACATCCTTGCGCCCGGCCAGAAGTATGGAGATCGCATCAACCAGCTCGACTTCCGCGCTGCGAAAATCCTGCATTTCGGGCGCACGCGTACGATGGTCGGAATCGATCTCTACAATGCCCTCAACTCCAGCGCGGTGCTCACATACAACAACACCTTCGTCCCGGGCGGAACCTGGCTGCAGCCGCAGACCGTTCTCACGGCTCGACTGATCAAGTTCTCGGCGGAGATCACGTTCTGACGTTGACAATCGGCGGGTGGCGTTCGTCGCCGGAACGCGGTCACAGGTTCCGGTCGCCTGAAAGCTAACGTCGCAGGACGAGATTGCCCGCGCCAAGATCGGCGCGGAGGGTATGCTTGCCCGGGCCTGACCAGGTGAAATGCGGCATCAGGCCTGACTTCGATCCGCCGAATGCGCTGGCGCGAATGTCGCCGGCCTTCAGTGTCGCGTCGACGCTAGCATAGTCATCAGGGTTTCCCACGGCGATCGTGATGTTCCCGGCGTAGCTGTCGAGATTCTTGTTGCCGGCGATGTCCCCGATCGTCAGGTCGCCGGCCTTCAAGTGGATGACGAGATCCGCCGCGTTGGGCACGTCGATCGTCGCGTTGAAATGATTCGGCGTGTTCGTCGCCTCGACGCGCGCGTTCGTCCCATCCGCGGTTACGGTGACGGCGGCGTCCCCGATGTGCTCGTCCGTGACGATGCGCACGCGATTGTCCGCGGACGGACGGACCTCGTAGCGTCCGCCGTCCAACTGCATCTCGATTCGGCCGCCTGCGGCAAACGGCTTCTCGGCGGTGAGCGGGGTGCCGGTCCTGGTCGAGCGTGTGTCCATCGCGCCGCACGCAAACGCGGAGAACGAGGCGGCGACAACGATCGCGAAAGCGGCGTAGGTTCTCATGGTGGTCCTTCGTATGCTGAGGTTGGCTTGCCAGCCGAAGCTCGCGGAGGAGCGCGTAGAGAACCGCGCGCGAAGGCTGGAGCGGGCTACGGGGATCGAACCCTTTCGGCGCGATTTTACATGGCGCGCGACTCTTGGTGCCGGTTTCACGAGTGGCGTTCCGCTTACCGGTTGTCTCTCGGATGCACCAGAGGCGCTCATTCCGATCGCAGCGCAACCGTCGGCAGGACGCGCGTCGCACGCCACGCCGGAGCGTAGCACGCCGCCATCGTCGCTGCGGCGAGGACGACAACCGCGACGGTCAGCACCAGAGGATCGAACGGGCTCACCCGATACAGCATCCCGCGCGCGAGTTCGCCAATGCCCGCCGCGAGCAGCAGCCCGACGCCGAGACCGACTGCCGCGGTCCGCGCACCCTCGATCAGAACGAGCCGCGCCACGTCGCCGCGCGTCGCGCCGAGCGCGATGCGGATGCCGATCTCCCGCGTGCGCCGTGCAACGTCGTATGCCTTCAGACCGTACACACCAATCGTTGCGAGCAGGAGCGCGAACGCACCGAACGTGCTGAACATCGTGGCGGCCGCACGCACGCTCCACTCCGTGATGCTCCGGTACCGCTGCATTGCCATCGTTCGCCACGAGAGGATCGGCAGCCGCGTGTCGACGGCGAGCAGCTCGCGGCGCAGCGTGGTGAGCATCGGCGTTTCAGGCACGCCCGGCGCCGTACGAACGTGCAGTGTCATGAAGCCGCGAAACACGGCTCCGGTCGGCACGAAGAGATGCGGCTTCGGTTCGCTGTCGAAGACATCGTGCATCATCTCGGTCACGACGCCGACGACGGTGAACACGTCCGAGGGCTCCGCTTCGCGCGGCTGGACCAGGATCTGCCGGCCGATCGGATCGGCCTCGCCGAACATCTTCCGCTCGAGCTGGCGATCCATGACGGCCGTTCTGGCCGTCGGCCCGGGCTGTTCCTCGGCGCGTGTGAACGTACGGCCGCGCAGCACGTGCATGCCGAGCGTCTCGAAATAATCCGCTCCGACGATCAGGAAGTCCGCGCCGACGCCGTCGTCGCCCGCTTTCAGCCGCACCGTACGCCCCTCGCGGAACTCGCCGAAGGGAACGATCGAGCCGAGGCTCGCGTGCTCGACGCCGGCGAGAGAACGGACGCGCTCGAGAACCGCGCGATACACGCTTCTTGTCTGATTCGCGTCGTAGCCGGCGAGCGTCGGATCCATCCCGACGACCAGATGACGATCGACGGCGAAACCGGGATCGAGCGCGGCGGCGTTGATGGCGCCGCGCATGAAGAGCCCTGCCGCCGACACGAGCGCGAGCGACACGGCAAGCTGTCCGACGACGAGCAGCGATCCGGTGCCGAAGCGGCGCGCCGCGCGCGCCGCGGGAGCGAGCTCACCCTTCAAATCGGCGGCAACCGCCGGCCGCGATAACGACCACGCCGGTCCGAGCGCGAAGCAGATCGTGCTGAAGACGGCAAAGGCCGTGGCGGCGCCGACCATGCGCCACGACGGTTCGACGATCACATCGATGCCGAGCGGCAGGACGCTGCCGAGCCACCCGGACAGGGCGCCGGTCGCCCACCAGCCGAACACCACACCCGCTGCCGCGCCGATCGACGCCAGCAGCAGGCCCTCGGTCAGAAGCTGCCGGACGATTCGGGACCGGCCGCTGCCGAGCGCGCGGCGGATCGCAATCTCGCGCCGGCGTGCGCTGCCGCGCGCGAGCAGCAAGTTCGCGAGGTTCAGGCACGCGACCACGAGGACCAGGCCGGCCATCAGCATCAGCAGTCCGGCAATCGCGCCGATCGGACCGTCGCCTTGCGGCTGCGAGCTCACGCCCATTCGTGGAAGGCCGCCGAGCACGAACGTCTGATCCTTGTCGGTGACCGGATGCTCGCCCTCCATCCGCCGGGCGAGCGCGTCCAGCGCCTTCTCGGCGGCGTCGCGCGAGACGCCGGCGCGCAACGCGCCCGCCAGGTAAACCGCATAGTGGCCGCGGTCGGTGAGGCCGCTCGTGCGCTGCTTGAACATCTCGTTGACGATCGTGTCGAAGCTGCCGAGCGGGAACCACCATTCGGGCGAGAGGAGCGTCATCGTGCCGGCGAAGCCGCGCGGTGCAACGCCGACCACGGTGTAGTCCGATCCGCTGACGCGCACGACTCTGCCGACGAACGCGGGATCGAATCCGGCGCGACGCCAGACGGAGTACGACGCGATCGCGACGTGTGCGTTCGCGCCAGGCCGCTCTTCGTCGGCGGTGAACGTGCGGCCGGCGGCGAGTTGCACGCCCAGCGTTGAAAAGTAGTTCGCCGACACGATCGAGGCGAACGTCTGCTTCGTCACCTCGCCTTCCGTGATGCCGACCGTCGAGAAGGTATGGGCCAGCATGCTGTCGAAGATGTCGCCGCGCTCCCGCATGTCCAGGTAGGCGGGATACGAGAAATCACGGAAGTGATCCGGTTTGTTCCGATCGCGGCTGAAGACGGCGACCATCTGGTCGATGCGGCCCGGCCGCGGCTGCAGCACGAGCGCGTTGACCATCGAGAACACCGCCGTGTTTCACGCCGATGCCGAGCGCCAGCACGCCCACAGCGACGGCGGTGAACCCGGGCGTCTTGCGCAGAAGGCGCAGGCTGTAACGAAGGTCTTGCAGCATAATCCCTACCGTGCCAGATTACCCGCGAGCTGCCGCGCTACGATGTTCGCGCGCGGATGGCGTCGGTTCGGACGCCAACGCTGCTCGTCGTCGGCGCGGCCGATCCGTATCGGCCTCACATGGAGTGGCTCGCAGACAACATGCCGCAGGCAACGCTGCTCGTGTTCGAAGGCGCCGGCCATTTTCCGTTCATCGAGCGGGCACCGGAGTTCACGCGCGAGGTCGCGGCATTTCTGAAGGGCTGAAGGGCCGATGAAGACGATCGCCGCCTCGTTGATCGCCATCGTATCCGCCGTCTGTGTCACGTATTCGGCGCCGACTCAGACGGTCGATACGTACCACGTCGTCGTCGCGAACGGCCGCGTCATCGATCCCGACTCGGGTCTCGACGCGGTCTGCCACGTGGGCATCAGCGGTGGCATCATCCGCGCGGTTGGCGCGGAACCTTTGAGCGGCCGCACCGTCGTCGACGCGTCGGGCCTCGTCGTCGCTCCGGGCTTCATCGATCTGCATCAGCACGCACAGCGGACGGTCAACGCGGTCGTCGACGCGTTGAAGGCGATGGACGGCGTCACGACCGCGCTGGAGCTCGAAGTCGGCACCGACGACATCGATCGCTGGTACGCCGCCCGCGCAGGAAAGTCGCTGATCCTCGGCGCATACGTTCGCGACGGGCACGTGCTGACGCTGACCGACGCGCTGCGCAAGATGACCATCATGCCGGCCGCGCGGCTCGAGCGGCGCGTACCCGCCATGAAGCGCAAAGGGCGCATCCAGGTGGGGGCCGACGGCGATGTGATCGCGTTCGATCCGTCGCGGATCGCCGATCGATCGACGTACGAGACGCTTGCAGTCGCGTCGACAGGCGTCGTACATGCGCTCGTGAACGGCGTGCCGATCGTGCGCGACGGCCGCATCGTGGAAGGCGCCGCGCCCGGCCACGCCGTGAGGGCGCCGAACGGAGGCGCCGAGACGATTCAGGGCCGCTGGAAGCTGATTGCCGCCGAAGATCTGCGCGCCGA
>QHWF01000914.1 GCA_003222455.1 Acidobacteriota bacterium | reverse complement strand
CCGCGGAAAAGGCCGGCCTGTTCGACGCGGCCGTATTCGATCCGTTCACGGCGGGACGGCCGGAGTTCGGCCGGAACGCGCAGGGACAGTGGGTGATCCCGCGCAATCGCTGGGATCCGGTCGGCGCCGCCATCGTGGCCCTGATTCCCGATCCCAACGTGCCGGGCTCGACCATCTACGCGTCGACGCCGGTCACCGACACGCGGCAGGATCAATTCGACGTGCGCCTCGATCATCAGGTGAGGACCGCGACCAGCATGTTCGCCCGCTACAGCTTCGTCGACACTGATACGTTCCGGCCTTCGCCGCTTCCGGGTCTCGGCGAGGGATCGTTCAACGACGCGTTCGGATCGAATCTCAATCGCTCGCAGGGTCTCGCGCTCGGCCTCACGCACATCTTCTCGCCCACGTTCTTCGGCGACTTCCGCTTCGGCTACTCGCGCGGGAACTACTTCACGTATCCGCCCAACGCGGGCGTCGACGGTGCGGCGCAGATTGGGTTGAAGAACGTTCCGAGCGATCCCGCGATCGTGGGCGGCGTGCCGAAGGTGAACATTCAAGGGTTCGATGCGGTGGGACGCCACACGTCGACGCCGCAATTCCAGACGCCGCGCTCCTGGAATCCACGCCTGACGTTGACGTGGAGCCGTGACGCGCACCTGATCAAGTTTGGCGGCGAGTTCCTGCACGTGCAGACGAAGATCAACGATCTGAACGCCACGATCGGCCGCATGAACTTCGAGAACCGCTTCACGAACCGGGCGGTCGGCGATCTGCTCCTCGGACTGCCGTCGCAGCTGGCGCTCACCAGCTTCACGGTCATGGATCAAGGGCAGGACATGCAGTTCTACTTCGTGCAGGACGACTATCGCCTGACGCCCAGGCTGACGTTGAACCTTGGCGCGCGGTATGAATACGCCACACCGCCGCGGGAGGTCGCGAACCGTCTGGCCAATTTCGATCCGGCAACCGGCACGATGATCTTCGCAGGTGACGGAGACACGTTCGACCGCGCGCTGATTCATCCCGATCGGAACAACGTCGCACCGCGGGCGGGCTTCGCGTACGCGCCCGCGCCGCGGTGGGTGCTGCGCGGCGGCTACGGAATCTTCTACACGCACACGGTCAGACAAGGGCGCGAGGGGATGCTCGGCTTCAACCCGCCGTACCTCGTGGACAACCTCCTGCAGACGTCGGTGTCTGGCGCGGCGGCGGTGGCTGCGGCGGCGCCGTTCCGTCTGGTGAACGGCTATCCGACCGGATTGCTCGATCCGACGAGCCTGGCGACCACCGTGATGCGGCGCGCCCAGGATCCCGACCAGCGGACGCCGTACATTCAGCAGTACAACATCGGGGCGCAGTACGAGCTGATGACCGATCTCGTGCTCGACGTGGCGTATGTGGGCAATCGAGGCACGGGTCTGCCCGGTTTCCGCAACCTCAATCAGCGCGCGGTCATTCAAAACGCGGACGGATCGCAATCGGCCGGCGGACGCCCCTATCCCGCGTTCGGCGACATTCAATGGATGGAGAATCGGGTGTCGTCCGACTACAACTCGCTGCAGACACGGCTGGAGAAGCGGTTCTCCAGCGGGCTGTCGGCGCTGGTCAGCTATACGTGGGGCCGCGCCCTCACCGACGCGCCCGATCACATCTCGACGAGCGGCGGCGGCGCCGGCATCGATACCGGCACGTTTCGCGAGCCACAGGACAGTTACAACCTCAAGGCCGATCGCGGGCCGGCCGAGTTCGACGTCACGCACCGCTTCGTGGCGAGCTATATCTGGGAGCTGCCGTTCGGCCGCGGCCGGCGCTTTGGCAACACGTGGAATCCGATGGCCGATCTGCTGTTGGGCGGCTGGCAGTTCTCGGGCATCCACGCGCTGCAGAGCGGCCTCGCCTTGACCGCCACGCTCGGCGGATCGACGGTGCTCAACATCGGCGGCGAACGGCGCGCGCGCCCGAACCTGGTGGGCGATCCCGAGCTGCCCGAATCGCAGAGGACGATCGACCGCTGGTTCAATACCGACGCCTTCCGCGCGTTCGATCCGGCGCCGCAGGCGTTCGGCAACGCCGGCGTCGGCATCATGCGCGGGCCCGGTTACGCCAACTTCGACTTCACGCTGGCCAAGGACCTCCGCGTGACAGCCGAGCGGTACTTCCAGTTCCGGCTGGAGGTGTTCAACGCGTTCGGCTTTGGGCAGATCCTCACCGCCGGCAACGCGCGCATCATCCAGTTCGGGCTGAAGTTCTACTTCTGACGTCAGCTCCTGGTGTAATCGTGGCGAGCGGTCATGCCAGCGCGTAGAACAGATCGACGTAGGATCGAACCGCGCCGTCCATGCCGGCCACATTCGGGTTCGCCGACTCGATCAACCAGTACTCGTCTGGCGCGTGGGCACCGGCGCCGTGGCCAAGCCCGAATTGCCCCGCCGGCAACTTGAGCGGTGGCCCGGTGAACGTCACGCCAGGCCATGATCCCGCAAGCCTCGGCCACAACAGCGGATCGATCCCCGCCTTGTGGTAGGTCGCAACCATCGCCTTGATGAGCCGCGAGTCGGCTGGCGTCTCGGTGGGATCGTATCCACCCGTCATGTTCACCTCGACGTCCCCGAAGCCGCGCGTTGCGAGGTGCTTCTTCATCAGTTCCAGGGTTTCCTTGGCG
>QHWF01000009.1:8984-12201 GCA_003222455.1 Acidobacteriota bacterium | reverse complement strand
CGTCAGCCGGATACGCTTTCCGTCACGGGTGTGCAGTCACGTAACGCTTCGCGAACTCCTCGAGATGCCTGCTTCTGGCACTGAACATTTTTCAATGAAATCGCCGCGCTGAAGTCTCGCGCTCCATCAGATCGATCGCGTGAGCCGTTCACCTGGCCGTTCTCGCATTACCAGCCAGGAGATCGTTTCCGACTAACTGAGGCCGCCTTGGAACGCAAAGGCCGCGAAGGCCGCAGAGGAATTCTGTTCTTGCTTTGCGTCCTTTGCGACCTCTGCGTTCGATCGTGACGTCCCTCGAAAAGGAGAATTTCATGCGATCGGTGCTCCGGACTTTCGTCATCGTTTCAGTGTTCATGGTGTCGGCCGCGGGTGTTGGCCGGGCCGATGTGTGCATCGCCGTCGATGAAGCACAGGACCGTCTCTCGCCCGACGAACGCACCGTGGCGGTGCGTCTCGTCGCCAGACAGTTCGAGCTCGCCGGAGAGCCCGTGGTGGCGCAGGACTGCCCGTCACGCTACACCCTGTCGCACGTCATGCTGGGGAACACGATCTACGTCACCCTGGCAGGACCTCGCGGGCGCCGGGAGGGAACGGCGCTTGGGCGAGACGACTTGCCGGCGCTTTATAGTCAAATGGTCCGCTCGATGGTCACCGGACGTCCGATGTCCGGTTTCAACGTCGTCGATCGGACGAACGTCACCAGCGCTCAGGCGTCGAGCGAGCGCGTGCCGGCCGACGGATTCTGGTACGCGCGGCTCGGGTACGGCGGCCTGTTCGGCGATCGCACCTATGGCACGCCGGCGATTGGATTCGGGTACCGGGTCGAGCTCGACTCGATCGGCGTCGACGTCTCGTTTCTCAACTACCAGATCAGCTCGTCGAACGATTACGGCTACGACGGATCGTCGTCTGGTCATGCATTCGCCGGATCGCTGTTGAAACTCGAGGGGCTCTATTTCATCCATCCTGAAGCGAACAAGAGCACATACGTGGGCGGCGGCATGAGCTGGGGCGGCACCACCTTCGGGAACGGGTGGAACGGCAGCGGACTCCAGGGCGAATTGACTGCCGGGTACGAACTGCCGCGAGCGAGCGCGCTTCGCATGTTCGTCCAGGCCGACGCGGTGCTTCCGTTCTACCAGGTGTCGGCGACCCGGTTTCCAGTCAATTACCGACTGAACAGCCCGATTATCACCGAACATCGGTACGCTCCTTCGCTGGTCGTGTCGATGGGGTTCGGCTGGCAGCGCGATCGCCAGCGCCGCCGCTAGGGCGAAATACCACGATCGAACGCAGAGGCCGCTGGCAGCCCGTGGTGAAAGTCCAGCGTCGCACCGAGGCCGGCGAGGCGCCCCGATAACAAGGCGCGACGACCGAGAATATCGGGAATATTTGAGGGAGGAGCAACGCAGTCAGCGGCCGGGGCCCCCACCGCGCGTTTTTCAGCGCGGTGGGGTGGAGCGGGGATGCATCGCCGGCCGAATGCAGCTGGAGTTTCACCACGGGCTGCGACGGACACAGAGGAAGCAAATTCCGAATTTCTCCGCGGCGCTTCGACTTTGACCGATAATCAGCGCGCACAGCAAAAATGGGGTCCCCATGCGCAGCTGTCTGATTTCAGTCTTCGTCGCCTGGAGCGCGGTTACCGCACCCGATCCGCAGAAACTGTTCTTCACGAGGGTATTTCCCGTCCCGGGTCAAATCGGACTGTTCATCGCGGCCGCGGATGGCAGCGACGAGCGTCTGCTGCTGTCTTCGCCCGACGTCGATTACAACCCCGCGTGGTCAGCCGACGGCGCATGGCTGGCGTTCACGTCCGAGCGTGACGGTTCCGCGGATCTCTTTCGCGTCCGTCCGAACGGCGCCGATCTCGAGCGCCTGACCGACAGCCCGGCGTTCGACGATCAGGCCGCGTTCTCGCCGGATGGCCGGCAGATCGTGTTCGTATCGTCGCGGGCTGCCGGCACCGCCGATCTCTGGATCCTCGACGTGCAGACGCGCCGCGCCAAGCCGCTCACGTCCGGCGCCGGCGGCGACTTCCGTCCCGCGTGGTCGCCCGATGGCAAATGGATCGCGTTCTCGTCGGATCGCGGCAACGGTCTGCCATTCGCCCACGGCCGCTGGGAACATCTCCACCTCGTCGACATCTACGTCGTTCATCCCGACGGTTCCGGACTGAAGCGTCTGACCGGGCCCGGGAACTTCTGCGGCAGCCCGAAATGGTCCGCCGACAGCCGGCGGGTCATCGCCTACTGCATGGCGGCAGAGGACACGCTGGCGTATCGCCGGGCCAGGATCGAGGATGGCAACACGACCATCGTCTCGATCGACATCGGCAGCGGAGCGACCACCGACGTTCCAGCCGGCCCCGGTGTGAAGATCGCGCCGGTGTTCGTTCGGTCCAACGAAGTGGCTTTCATCAGAAAAGACGTGAAAGGCGCCGGGATTCAGTATGCCAGCGGCAAGGGCGGGCCACGAGGCGACCTGCGAAGCGCCGCCTGGTCGCCCGACGGCACACGCGTGGCGTTTCACAAGCGATTGCCGGCAGGCACGGGTGTTGGCCACAGGATGTGGAGCCGCCTTCCGGGCTACGACCTGACGCTCGGCGGCATGCAGCCGGCGTTTCACCCGTCCGGCGATCGCTTCGCGATCGCGAACAACGTGCCGCCACCCGGGAGCAACAACCTCCTCGTGGTGGAATCGGGCCGCCTTCGCGCCGAAGGCGCTTCTGCCTTCGCTGAAGCTTCAGCGGAGGCGGGCAGCGACAAGCCGACCGTCATCTTTCATCAGGACGGTCGCAGCGTGCTCGGGCCGCAGTGGTCGCCGCGCGGCGACGTTATCGTCTTCGGCCTCGGCAAGTTCGGTGCGTTCTTCAACGGGTTCCACGATCTGTTCCTGACGGCCGCCGATCGCGTGGACGGCGGCGCGCAGATCGCGATGGTTGCTGCCGACGGCTCGGCATTCCACGAGCTGACGAGCGGCCCCAACAACAACGGCTTTCCGTCAATGGCGCCCGACGGCCGGCGTTTCGTCTACCGCACATTCGGGCCTGACGGCGAAGGGCTGCGGGTCATGAACATCGAGACCGGTGCGATCACGACGCTCACGAGCGGGTACGACAACTTTCCGCTCTGGTCGCCGCGTGGCGACGTCATCATGTTCTCTCGGCTGGAGCAGGGCGACTACGAGATCTTCACGATCAAACCGGACGGCACGG
>QHWF01000009.1:0-8709 GCA_003222455.1 Acidobacteriota bacterium | reverse complement strand
GTTCGCGTGCTCGGTAGCCGGTTGTCATTATTCAGACACGCCCCTCTAAGTCACCTCTAAGCCCCCCTGAGCCCATGACCGGCCGACCGCTCGCATGGCTCGTCGCAGCCGCCCTCGCCAGCGCCGCATGGGCGCTGCAGGAGAGTAGCCGCTCCATGCCCGCTGTACGACTCATGACGCTCGACCCGGGTCATTTCCATGCGGCGCTCGTTCAGAAGGAGATGTATCCGGACGTTGCGGCTCGCGTCGACGTGTTCGCTCCTCTCGGACCCGATCTCGTCGGACACCTGAACCGGATTGCGTCGTTCAACACGCGCCCGGAGCGCCCGACCGCGTGGCAGCTCGAAGTGCACGCCGGCCCGGACTTCGTCGATCGCATGCTGCACGAGCACCCGGGCAACGTGGTGATCCTCTCCGGGCGCAACCGCCTGAAGATCGATCAGATCGCTCGGTCGATCCACGCCGGTCTCAGTGTGCTGGCCGACAAGCCCTGGATTCTGAAGTCGGACGATCTGCCGAAGATGGAGGCGGCACTGGCGGAGGCCGATGCCACGAGCCTGGTCGCGTACGACATCATGACCGAGCGGTTCGAGATCACGACGGTCATTCAGCGGGCACTCGTGAACGACCGCGGGACGTTTGGCGAGATCGTGAAGGGGACTGAAGCCGATCCAGCCGTGTACTTGGAGAGCGTTCATCATCTGATGAAGGTCGTTGCGGGAGCGCCGAATATCAGACCGGCCTGGTTCTTCGACACGGCGGAGCAAGGCGAAGGGTTCAACGACATCGGCACCCATCTGGTGGATCTTGTCCAGTGGACACTGTTTCCGGGAAGTAGCATCGATTACCGCACGGACGCTCGGGTCATCGCGGCGCAGCGGTGGCCGACGTGGATCCCCGAGAACGACTTCCGGCGGGTGACCGGCGAGCCAGGGTTCCCGCCAGCCCTTTCACATTTCGTCAAGGGAGGAAAACTCGAGTACTACTGCAACACGCTCGTGTCCTACGCGCTGCGCGGCATCCACACGACCCTGAACGTGATCTGGGACTGGGAAGCCCCCGCCGGATCAGGCGATACCCACTTCGCGGCGTATCGAGGCACGCGCGCGCGGATCGAAGCGCGCCAGTCGCGAGTCGACCGGTTCCGCTCCGAGCTCTACGTGATCCCGGCCGATGCCGCGACGAAACCGCAGGTCCTTGCAGCCGTCCAGGCAAAGATTCGCGCACTGGAGCGCGACTATCCCGGCATCGGCGTCGAAGACCGCGATGCGGAGATCCACATCACGATTCCCGATCGACTGCGAATCGATCACGAGGCACATTTCGCTCAGGTGACGACGAATTTTCTCGCGTTCCTGCGCGACCGCCGAACGCTTCCGCCCTGGGAACGGCCGAACCTGCTCGCGAAGTACTACGTGACGACGAAGGGGACGGAGTTGAGCCGGCAGGGCCCGCCCCGCATCGCCGCGCGCCGTGCGCCGCGCTAGAGCGGCCTCACGATCGAACGTATTTCTTAGCGGCCTTCGCGCTTGCCAGGCAGCTCGCTCGAGTCCGTCGAGCGAAGGCTGCGCCTTTGCGTTCAATGGTGGCGTTCGTTACTCGGACGCGCTCCTGGCGAACATCACGACATTCAACGCAGAAACCGCAGAATTCGCCGAACACAACCGCCTTTCTCTGCGGGTTCCGCGAGCCCTGCGTTGATCGTCGCGCCGGAGCGACCTCACGCTGGAACGCGGAGGCCGCAAAGGACGCAAAGAAAAGACAGTATTTCTCAGCGGCCTTCGCGGCCTTTGCGTTCAATTGTGGCGTTAGTTACTCGGACACGCTCATCGTCCATAAAGCCGGTAATATAGAAGTCCCATGGCGACAACTGCATACGGGCTCGACGTCCGCGACGGATGGACCCGGTCGATGTCCGGTACCGTGCCGTGGTTCCTGTATGCCGTCCTCTTTGCCTCGACCAGCGTCATTGTCGGCGTCACCTGGGACATCTCCTGGCATCGCAGTATCGGGCGCGACACGTTCTGGACGCCCGCGCACCTCGCGATTTACCTCGGGGGCATTGTCGCCGGCCAGACGTGCGGCTGGCTGGCGTTGCGGCTGTCGTTTGCGCGCGGCGAGGCCGCCGGCGCCGAACGCGCCGCGACCGTCCGGTTCTGGGGCTTTCGCGCGCCGCTCGGCGCCTGGGTGTGCATCTGGGGCGCCTTCGCCATGCTCACGTCGGCGCCGTTCGACGACTGGTGGCACAACAGCTACGGCCTGGACGTGAAGATCCTCAGTCCCCCGCACGCATTGCTCGCCGCAGGCATCGGCGCGATCCAGTACGGCGCGATGCTGATGGCGGTCGCCTGGCAGAATCGAGCGCCGGTGCAGCCGGACGCCGGCGCCGATGCGATGCGATCGCGGCTGGGGTTCATCTATCTCGTGAGCGCCGGACTCCTTCTGGTGCTGATCGCGACGCTGGCCACCGAATACCTTCAGCGCTGGGACATGCATCGGTCGCTGTTCTACGAGGTCGCGGCGGGCATCTTCCCGTTGATGCTCGTCAGCACCGCGAGGGCGTCCGTCTCGCGCTGGCCGGCCACGACCACGGCGCTGGTGTACATGGCGCTGATGTTCGTCATGCTGCTCGTGCTGCCGCTGTTCCGTGCCGAGCCGCTGCTCGGGCCGATCTACGTGCACCTCGATCGATTCATGCCGCCGGACTTTCCGTTGTTCCTCGCCGTGCCGGCGCTGCTGATCGATCTCGCGATGCGGCGTCTGGGTCGCGGACACGACTGGCGGTTGTCGGCGCTCGTCGCGCTCGCGTTCGTCGTCGCCTTCCTGGCGGTCCAGTGGCCGTTTGCGGATTTCATGATGACCTCGTGGGCGCGCAACCCGATCTTCATTGCCAACCGGATGCCGTACAGCGTCGATACGGCCTTTCAAGCGCGGTGGTACACGTTGAACCGGCCGGACAACCTGCGGGTGGGCCTGTCGATTGCCCTGGCGCTCGCGTTCGTGTCGGCGCGCTGCGGGCTGTGGTGGGGCAACTGGATGTCGCGGGTCCGGCGATGATTCATCGCTCGCGGGCGAGCATGTTCGCAGGTCGTGGTGAAACTCCAGCGTCGCACCGAATGCAGCTGGGGTTTCGCCGCGGGCTGCTAGGCCTGGCTCTTGTCGCGTTGAGCACGATGGCGCACGTCGGCAGTCCCGACACGTTCTTCGTCGGCAACGCCGGCGCGTATCCCGTGCGCATCGTCGTTCGCCTGCCGGGCGTGATTCCGGGTCGCGCGCAGGTCACCGTGAGGATCACCGACGACGGTGCCGCTCGAGACGTGCAGCGCGTCACGATGCGCGCAGCTCAGTGGAATCTCGGCATCGACGGCGCACCTCCGCCGGAAGTTGCGAAGGCTGTTCCGGGTGACTCGGCCCTTTACGCCGCCGAGCTCTGGTTCATGACGGCGACGTCCTATCAGTTGTTCGTCAGCGTGGACGGCCCCGGAGGACAGGGAACCGCGATCGTCCCGGTGCTTGCGCTGGCCACGTCGCTGCGATCGATGGATCGGCCGCTCGGTCTGGTGCTCGCAGCGCTTGGCGTGTTCCTCGCTGTCGGGATGCTCACGATTGTCGGCGCCGCCGTTCGCGAGAGCGTGCTGGAGCCAGGTATCGTGCCCGACCGCAAGCGCCGGCGGCGCGGGCGCGCCGCCGTGGCCGCGACCGCGATTGTTGTCGGCCTCATGCTCTGGGGCGGCAGTCGATGGTGGACCGCCGAAGCCGAGAGTTACCGGAATTTCGTGTTGTTCCGTCCCTTCGAGGCCGGGGCGGCGTTGCGCGATGACGCCAGCCGCCGCGTCTTGACGTTGGAGATTCACGACCCGCGATGGACGGGCCGTCCGATCGCCACCGTCCGCTACAACGCGCTGATGCCGGATCACGGCAAGTTGATGCACATGTTTCTCGTTCGCGAGCCCGGGCTCGATGCGTTTGCGCATCTGCATCCGGTGGCGCGGACGGCAGCCGGCCTTGCGTTCGACGCCGAGGTGCCGCCGCTGCCGCAGGGTCGCTACCGCGTCTATGGCGACATCGTCCACGAGAGCGGGTACGCGCAGACGCTCGTCGCGACCGTTGATATGCCTGGCGCCGGCGCGCAGGCGTGGGAGCGCACCGATCCAGACGATTCCTGGTTCGCGGGTGATGCGGCGCCCGAGGCCGCGGTGTCGCGATTCGCGGCCGCGGACGGGCCGGCAATCGTCTGGCAGCGCGGCACCGCGTCGATTGCCGAGTATGAGGAGCGGACGCTGACGTTCGCCGCGCAGGATGCCGGCGGCGCACCGCTCGCGCTCGAGCCGTACATGGGAATGCTCGCCCATGTCGTCATCGCTCGTGAAGATGGATCCGTGTTCGCGCACCTGCATCCGGCCGGCAGCATCTCGATGGCGGCGCTGCAGAAATTTGCTGGGCCGTCCACGCACACGGGACACATGATGCCCGCCCAGGGCGACCTCTCCATTCCGTACGCCTTTCCGAAGGCGGGGCACTATCGCATCTGGGTCCAGATGAAGCACGCGGGCCGTGTGATCACCGGCGCGTTCGACGCCAACGTCCGGCCGCGGACGTAACGGCTTGCAGCCATCCAGCTTCGGGAGAAGGACGCTTCGATATCCACCAGCAACGCGTTTCCGTTGGTAGACGGAAGTCTGCCTTACGGTTGAAAATGTGCGTCTCTTCTGAGACTCGTGCCGTGAAACGCGACCAAGCCGGGCAATAATAGCGGCGCTCCAACTCACTCACAACTAATCGACCCGTTCCCTCTGGAGGCATTTGTGTCTTTCTGCGGCCCCCGTCCGTGGCGAGCCGTACGCGTGCTCGTCTGTTCTTCAGTGCTCGCGTGCATCGCTCTCGTTTCTTCGGACTCGGGCTCGCTGTCGGCGCAGGCGCCGGCCGCGGCGCCTGTCGAGCGCGCCATCCTCGATCAGGCCGATCGACAAAAGGGAGAAGCGACTTTCTGGGTGATTGTCCGGGAGAAGGCCAATCTGGCGGCCGCGTACGGCATCCAGCAACGAAGCGTCCGAGGACGGTTCGTCTACGATCAGCTCACGACCGTTGCCGCGAAGAGTCAGGCCGGCCTCCAGGCGTTGCTGCGGGCGCGCGGCGCGAGCTTCAAACCGTTCTGGATCGCGAATGCCATTCGGGTCACGGGCGACCGCGCGCTAATCGATGAGCTCGCCCGCCGTCCGGAAGTCGAACGGATCGTCAGGGACCGTGTCTTCACTCTCGAGCCGCCGGTTCCGGGCGTGGACGAGGCGCAAATCAGCGGGGTCGAGTGGGGCATCGATCGGATCCGGGCGCCGCTCGTCTGGTCGACGTTCAGCGACCGCGGCGAAAGTATCGTCGTCGCCAGCGTCGACACCGGTGTCAAGTTCGATCATCCCGCCCTCGTCAACCAGTACCGAGGCAATCTCGGCGCCGGCAATTTCGACCACAACTACAGCTGGTTTGACCCTTCCAACGTGTGCGGGACCCCGTCGCTCGCCCCCTGCGACAACAACGGCCACGGGACGCACACGATGGGCACAATGGCCGGCGACGATGGGAATGGCAACCAGATCGGCGTGGCTCCGCATGTGAAGTGGATTGCTGCCAAAGGCTGCGAGCAGGGCTCGTGTTCGAATGCCGCCCTGCTGGCGGCGGGCCAGTGGATACTCGCCCCGACGGACCTCAATGGTCAGAACGCGAGGCCAGACCTGCGACCCCACATCGTCAACAACTCGTGGGGTAGCAGCAACGCGAGTGACACGTTCTATCAGGCGACCGTCCAGGCCTGGATCGCCTCGGGAATCTTTCCCGCGTTCTCGAACGGCAATGCCGGGCCGGCGTGCGGGACCGTGGGTGCGCCCGCGGGCTACGCTGAGAGCTATGGAGCCGGCGCGTTCGATATCAACAACCTGATCGCGGCTTTCTCGAGCCGAGGGCCGGCGCCGACCTCTGTCGGCGCGTCGATCAAGCCTGACCTCGCGGCTCCCGGCGTCAATATTCGCTCTGCGTGGAACGACGGGGGCTACTACACAATCAGTGGCACGTCGATGGCATCACCGCACCTTGCCGGCGCTGTTGCGCTGATGTGGTCGGCCGCGCCGTCGTTGATCGGCAACATCGCCGGGACGCGCGCTCTTCTCGGCCAGACGGCGATCGATACCTCGGATCTGACCTGCGGCGGAACCGCGGCGAATAACAACGTCTGGGGCGAGGGCCGGCTCGATGCGTTCGCCGCAGTAGGCGCCGCCCCACGAGGGCCCACGGGCACGCTGACCGGCATTGTCACCGATTCGAGCAGCAGCCCCATTCAGGGCGCCACAATCGCCGTCAGCGGCCCCACCAGCCGAACGACGCCGACCGGATCGGCTGGCGATTACACCGTTCTTTTGCCAGTGGGATCCTACGACGTCGCGGCGAGCGCATTCGGCTATTTGACGCAGTCAGCGAACGCCGTCGTCATCAACGACGGGCAAACGATTGCCCTGCCCTTCACGCTGGCGGCGGCGCCTGCGCACGCGATCTCAGGCCACGTCACAGACAGCTTCCTGCATCCAGTGGCGGGCGCCACCGTCACCGTGCTGGGGGCGCCGGCGACGACCGACGGCAACGGCTTCTACAGTTTTGCCAAGATCCCGGAAGGGACCTATCCCATCAAGGCCGAGGGCGGCCGGTGCCGCAATGCTGACACGAAGGCGCTCACCGTCGACGCCGATGAGACCGTTGACTTCTTGTTGACGGCGCGCTCGGACAGCTTCGGGTACTTCTGTCGGGAGGAGACGGCGTCATACGTGGAGGCAAATCTCGTCGTGGCCTTGACGGGCGACGACGCTGCGGCGCCGATCAATTTACCGTTTCCGTTCCTGTTCTATGGTCAGACCTACAACTCCGCGCAGCTTGCGACCAACGGTTTTCTGAATTTCATCGCATCCAGCACGTCGTTCTCGAACAGCGCGATTCCGACCCCCGCCGTACCGAATGCGGCGATTTACCCTTACTGGGATGACTTGTTCGTCGACGGCTCGTCGAGCGTCCGTACCGACCTGTTCGGATCGGCTCCAAGCCGTCAGTTCGTGATCGAGTGGCGGAACGTCGCCTACTTCAATGACTTGACGAAGAGGGTCGACTTCGAAGTCATACTCCACGAGAACGGCCAGATCCTGATCCAGTACCGCAACATCGGGAACGATGCGCAGGAGAGAGGGAATTCGGCCACCGTGGGGATCGAGGACCAGACTGGCTCCATCGCGCTGCAGTATGCGGTGAACGAGGCGGCACTGAGCGACACTGTCGCGATCCGTTATCTGCTGGCGCCACAAGCGATCCTCCAGGGAAAGGTTACCGATACGAACGACGGTCAGCCGATTGCGGGCGCCAGTGTCAAGGCGCTCCAGGGCGACACCGTCGCCGCGCAGACAACGACCGACGCGAACGGCTTCTACCGGATGCCGCTGCTGCTCGGAACGTATGACCTGCAGGCGCTGAAGACCAACTACGTCACCGCGTTGGCTTCAGTTTCCCTGAGCACGCCGGATGGCACCGTCACGCGCAACCTGGCACTCAAAGCTGGGCGGCTCACGGTGAATCCCTCAACCCTCGAATTCATCATGACCGCCGGCCAGGCGCGGACAGCAAATCTCGCGCTCGCAAACACCGGCACTGAGGGCCTGACGTGGTCGGTTTCTGAAAGCCCGACAGCTGTGTCGTGGCTGAGCGAGGGCTCGGGTGGCGGCGCTCTCGCTGCGGGAAGCAACGCGACTGTCCTCGTCGGGGTCAACAGTACCGGGCTTGCCGCGGGCGTCTACGACACGACACTGCTGTTCAGCAGCGACAGCGGCCGCCAACCGTCTGTGACCGTGTCGGTTCGCCTGGTCGTCTCCGGGTACTCCAAGGCGATAGACGCCGGGGGTGGCGCGTATACCGATGGCAGCGGCATTTCTTGGTTGGCCGACCGTGTGTATGTTGCCGGTCAATACGGTTACGTGTCCAAGCAGTCCGGTATCTCGACGACGACTATCGCAATAGCGGCCACGAACGACGATCCGCTCTATCAGTCCGCGAGGATCGACCCGGGTGAGTACCGTTTCGACGGTCTGCCGGCGGGGGTGTACGAAGTGGATCTTCGGTTCGCCGAGATTCAGAATCAAGCGCCGGCCAGCCGCCTCTTCGACATTCTGGTGGAGGGCAAGCTCGTGTTGCCGGCGCTCGACGTCGCTCGAGAAGTCGGCACGTTCACCGCCGACCAGCATGTGTTTTTCTTATCGATCACGGATGGTAAGGCCAATATCGGGTTCGCTGCAAAGCGCGGCTATGCCAAGCCGGTTGTCAGCGGCCTGCGGCTCACCCACCGGCCGGACAAGTAGTCAACGAGGGGCGGCGGCTTCACGAGGCTGCCGCCCGTGCGTTGCAGGTTCACCAGTTTTCACGCGACTATGAGGGCGATGTTGCCGACAGCCAGTGCATGCCTGCGCGGGCGATCTCGGCCGGGACCTCGTGTCTGCCGTCGAACTCGCGAAACGTGACGTCGTAGCCACGCCTGCGCAGCCCGGAAACGATGACGCGGCTGCAACGGTCGATCGGAAGAATCGGGTCGGCCGTTCCGTGCGAGATGAAGAACTGCGGCTTGCCATGCGTCGGACCGTCGACCACGAACCCCGGCGAGAACGCGACGATACGGCGGAACAGATCGCCGTT
>QHWF01000008.1 GCA_003222455.1 Acidobacteriota bacterium | reverse complement strand
CGGCCTGTTTCGGCCGTCTGACGCTGCCGGCGAATGCCGGTCAGGTCGGTAACGAGCCGCGCAATGCCGTTCGCGGACCCGGGTTCAACCGCACGGATGTGTCGCTGGTGAAGAACTTCGCCGTCGCGGCCTCGCAACAGGTGCAGCTGCGGATCGAAGCCTTCAACGTGTTCAATTCGATCCGGTTCGGCCAGCCCGGGAATACGATCGGCACGCCCACCTTCGGCGTGATCACCACGGCCGAAGATGGCAGGATCGTTCAGCTCGGGATCAAGTATTCGTTCTGACGGCGACGCTGGCGCGGAGCGGAGCTAGCGGAGGGTACGGAGCTAACGGTAACACACAGAGACGCAGAGGAACGGAGATCGGTTTGTACTTTGTTATTCTCCGTTGCTCTGTTTCTCTGTGTGATCCCGTTGCCTCCGTGGCCTCCGTTCCCTGATATGGATCGACGCGATTTTCTGCGGCACGGCGCGGCGGCGCTCGTTACCGCGTCCTCGCCTGCCCGCGCGTTCGGGATCATCGTCCAGGACGGCAATCGGCCCGCAACGCCGTGCGGCGTCGCCACCGGCGACGTCGCCGGCGGTCGCGCCATCGTCTGGAGCCGGACCGATCGTCCTGCCCGGATGATTGTCGAGTATTCGACGACGGCGTCGTTCGCCGATCGCCGGCGGGTCGTCGGTCCTGCGGCGCTGGAGGACACCGATTTCACCGCGCGAGTCGATCTGACAGATTTGCCGGCCGGACAGCGGATTTCCTATCGCGTGCAGTTTCAGGATCTGTCCGACCTGCGCGCGTTCAGTGTGCCGGTTGAAGGCACGTTTCAGACGCCGTCGCAGCAGCAGGACCGCGACGTGGTCTTCAGTTTTTCAGCGGACAGTGTCGGTCAGGGCTGGGGGATCGATCCGGCGCACGGCGGCCTCGCGCTGTACGCTGCGATGCGGCGCGCCGAACCGGACGTGTTCATCCATCTCGGCGACACGATCTATGCCGATCAGCCGCTTCAGCGCGAGGTGCCGCTCGACGATGGGTCGGTGTGGCGGAACATCGTGACCGAGCCGAAATCGAAAGTCGCGCAGGCGCTCGCCGACTATCGCGGCAGTCATTTCTACAACTTTCAGGACGAGCACCTGAAGCATTTTGGCAGCGAGGTGTCGCAGATCGTGCTCTGGGACGATCACGAGGTGCGCGACAACTGGTATCCGACGCAGCGGCTCGACGCCGACGCGCGCTACGCGGTGAAAAGCGTCGCGTTGCTCGCGGCTCGGGCGAAGCGGGCGTTTCTGGAATACCAGCCGCTGCGGATCAATCCGATCGAGGCCGAGCGCATCTACCGCTCGTGGAGCCGCGGCCCGCTGCTCGAAGTCTTCGCGCTCGACATGCGGACGTATCGCGGCGCGAACTCTCCCAATGTCCAGCCCGAGCTGAACGACGATTCGGCGATTCTCGGCAGCGCACAGGTATCGTGGTTGAAGAACGCGCTGGCCGCGTCGACGTCGATGTGGAAGGTGATCGCGTCGGATCTGCCGATCGGGCTCGTCGTGCCCGACGCCGGCGGCCGGTTCGAGGCCGTCGCCAACCGGAACGACGGCCCCCCGCTCGGTCGCGAGCTGGAGATTGCGGAGGTGCTCGCGTTCATTCGCGACCGGAACATCCGCAATGTCATCTGGATCACGGCCGACGTCCACTACGCCGCGGCGCATCACTACGATCCGTCTCGCGCCAGCTTCACCCGGTTCGCGCCGTTCTGGGAATTCGTCGCGGGCCCGCTGCACGCCGGAACCTTTGGTCCGAACGCGCTGGACCGCACCTTTGGTCCCGACGTCCGGTTCCTCGCGATCCCGCCGGGAATGAAACCGAACCGGCCGCCGAGCGACGGCTTTCAGTTCTTCGGCCTCGGCCGCATCGATCATCGCACCCGGGCGCTGACGATGCAGATCCGGAACCGGAAGGGCGATACGCTGTTCTCGATCGAGTTGCCGGCCGAGTGATTCCTGCGCGTCCGCGACCACTCACCGCCCGGCGGACGTCGGTGCCGCGGGACCGGCGTTCTCAGCGTGCCAAAGCAGCTCGAATTGAAGCCTCGGTAGTGTCCGGCTTCAGCCGGACCGCTTGATCGCAGAAAACGACGAACCTCGACCAGACGCCACACGCGATTGGGCGACGCCGCGACATATAATCGTCCGCCTTGATCGAGTCGTTCCTCGCCGACGTGCGCTTCGCGCTCCGCTGGCTGCGCAAGAGTCCTGGCTTCGCGCTCGTGGCCATCGCGTCGCTGGCGATCGGCATCGGCTTCAACACCGCGCTGTTCGCCATCGTCGACGCCCTGCTGTTCAAGCCACTCCCGGTAACCGCGCCGTCGCGGCTCGTCGATGTGTTCACGAACGGTTCAAGCGGCTCCGAGCGCTTCAGCACCTCCTCTTATCTCGACTATCTCGATCTGAAGACGCAGAACGACGTCTTCGAAGACATGGCTGGTTATTCGCCGATGTTCGCGGCGTTGAATCTCGGCGACCGGTCGCGGCTGGCGATGGGTGAAGCCGTCACCGGCAACTACTTTCGCGTACTGGGCGTCGGCGCGTACCGCGGCCGCACGATCGTTCCCGAAGACGATGCGCCGGGCGCGCCGCGCGTGGCGATGATCTCGTATCGGTACTGGAGCCGCGACCTTGCGGGCGCGCCTGGAGCGGTCGGTGGGACGCTGCGAATCCGCGGCAACCCGTACACGATCGTCGGCGTTGCGCCGCCGTCCTTCAGGGGGATGGTGCCGGTGCTCGCGCCCGAGATCTGGATCCCGGTTTCGGCCTCGCTCGAAGTCGAACCGCTCGGCCTTCACGATGTCGTCGCGTCGCCGACCGGCACGACCCGGCTCGATCGCCGGGGCGATCGGTGGCTCTTCATCCGTGGACGGTTGACACCAGGCGCTTCGATCGAGCAGGCCCGGTCGAACGTCGAGCTCCTGATGTCGCGGCTGGCAACCGCGTATCCCGCCACCAATAAAGATCGCGTCGCGGCCGTGAAAGCCACGAGCGAGGTGCATTTTCATCCGGCCGCCGATCCGGTGCTGGTGCCCGTGGCGGCGGGCCTGATGGGCGCGGTCGGACTCGTGCTGCTGATCGCATGCGCGAACGTCGCGAGCATGCTGCTGGCGCGGGCGTCGGGGCGCCAGCGGGAGATCGGCGTGCGCCGCGCCATCGGGGCGAGCCGCGGGCGGCTGTCTCGCCAGTTCGTCACCGAGGCGCTGGTCATGTCGGTGATTGGCGCGGCTGCCGGGGCCGTGCTGGCCTGGTGGCTCACTCGTCTCGCCGAGTCCATCAGTCTGCCGCTCCCATTCCCTCTTGTGCTCGACATGCGGCTCGACACACGCGTCCTCACATTCACCATGGCCGCGAGTCTGCTCGCGGGCCTGCTCGCCGGCCTCGCGCCCGCCGTCCAGGCTTCGAAGCCGGACGTCGTGGCCGGCCTTCGCGGCGATCAACCGCTCGCGCGCACGGCCGGGTGGCGCTGGACGCAACGCGACGCGCTGGTAGCCGGCCAGATTGCCGTGACGGCCGTCCTGCTCATCGCGTCGGCGCTGCTCGCGCGCAGTCTGATGGCGGCGCAGCGGACCAGCGTCGGGTTTCCGACGGCGCGCCTGTCGGTCGTGTCGCTGGATACGGGCATGGTGCGGTACTCGCCCGAACAAAGCCGGCAGTTCTACGAGACCGCGCTCCAACGGGTCCGGGCGATTCCCGGCGTCGAGGCAGCCGCGCTCGCCACGCGCGTGCCGTTTTCACTCAACTCCAACCGATGGGAGATCTGGGTTCCCGAGCGGCATCAACCGGGCCAGCCCGGCGAGAGCGTGGAGGTCACAACCGTCTCGCGCGAGTACTTCCAGACGATCGGCGTGCCGATTGTGCAGGGCCGTCCGTTCAGCGGCGACGAGCGCCCGAACACACCGTTCGTCGCGATTGTGAACGAAGCCTTCGCCCGGCGTTTCTGGCCGGGCGCGGATGCGGTCGGGAAGACGTTCCGATCGCGCAACTCCGACGGTCCCGTCTTCGACGTCATCGGCGTCACCGCGGATCACAAAGTGCGGACCCTGACGGAGGCGCCGACGCCGTTCATGCACGTCGCTCGTACGCAGCGGCCGAATTCCTACAACGCCGTCATTGCGCGCACCCGCGGCGACGCCGGGACGCTCCTGCGGGACATGCGTCGCGCGTTGCTCGCGCTCGAGCCGAACCTCGTCTTCGTCGAGAACCAGACGATGGAGGCGGAGGTCGGGGCGACATTGTTTCCGGCGCGCGCGAGCGCGTGGCTCGTCGGCGGCGTCGGCGCGATCGCCATGCTGCTGGCGGCAATCGGTCTCTACGGCGTGATTGCGTACTCGGTGGCGCGGCGCACGCGCGAGATGGGCATCCGGATCGCACTCGGCGCCGGGTCGGCGTCGGTGATCGGGCTCGTGATGCGTCAGGGATTGGGGGTCGCCGCGGCAGGCCTGAGTGCCGGGTGTCTGCTCGCGATCGTCGCGGCCCGCGCGATGGCCGACGCGCTGTACGGTGTCGGCGCCGCCGATCCGCTGTCGTGGGTCGCTGCCATCGTCGTTCTCCTGACCGTGTCGGGGCTCGCGAATTTCATTCCCGCCTGGCGCGCCGCGCGCGTCAATCCGTCGGTGGCCCTGCGAACGGAGTAGGCGGACGCCCCAGGGTGCTTCGCGCTGACGCTGCAGAGGGTGCTTCACGTCTGACGCTGCAGCGTGCTTCGCGTTTGACTGTGCAGGGTGCTTTGCGTCTGACGGCGCAGGGTGCGTTTCAGTCGCGAAGTGCCCAGCGCAGTGCGGCGGCGGCGCCGGACACGGTGCCACGCAGAACTTCGTCTCTGCCGCTCTCGTCTACCTCCTTGATGGGGATCGATATTCGTGTCGACCTGCGGCTCCTGTGGAAGGACAAGGCGTTCACGATTACCGCCGTGCTGGACGCCGGCGCTGTGCATCGGCGCGAATACGGCCCTGTTCTCCGTGGTGCACAACGTTTTGGAGAGTCAGTTGTTCGGCGTCAGCGCCAGCGATCCGGCCATACTCGGCGGCGTGGCCGTGGTGCTGGCGCTCGTCGCCGCGCTCGCGTGCGCTGCCCGCGCGCGGTGCCACACGCATCGACCCGATCGTTGCGCTCGTCGAGTAGGGACGGCAGTGGGTTGATCGATCCGTCGCGCTTGCAGCCTGAAGAGAGGTCTTTGCGGCCTTCGCGGCCTTTGCGTTCTCGTGTTTTGATTCTGCGTGGTCCGCGAGTTCTGCGATGATCGTCGTCATCCATGCTCGAAATCAACCATCTTCGTAAGACCTTCGGGCGGCTCGTTGCGGTGGACGACGTGTCGTTTACGCTGCAACGAGGACAGCTGCTGGGCCTGCTTGGACCAAATGGGGCTGGAAAGACGACGACCGTCTCGATGATCGCGGGTATCGCGACGCCGGATTCGGGTCACGTGCTCATCGCGGGACGGGCGCTTTCAGGCGACACCGACCCCGCGAAGCGCCGCATCGGGTTGGTGCCGCAGGACCTGGCGCTGTACGAGGAGCTGACCGCTCGCGACAACCTGCGGTTCTTCGGCGCACTGTACAACCTCGCCGGCGGCGCGCTCGATCGCGCGATCGGGGCGGCCCTCGAGCTCGTGGAGCTGGCGGACCGCCGCAACGACCGGGTGAAGGATTTCAGTGGCGGCATGAAACGGCGCCTCAATCTGGCCGCCGGCCTGCTGCACGATCCCGACATCCTGCTGCTCGACGAGCCGACGGTGGGCGTCGATCCGCAGAGCCGCAACGCGATTTTCGACAATCTCGAAGTGCTCAAAGGCCGGGGCAAGGCGCTCCTCTACACCACACATTACATGGAAGAAGCCGAGCGCCTCGCGGATCGCATCGTCGTGATCGATCACGGACGCGTGATCGCCGACGATACGCTCGCCGGCCTGCAGTCGCGCGTTGCGGCGGCCGGATCGCCGCCGGCGAACCTCGAAGCGGTGTTTCTCACGCTCACAGGAAGGAGCCTGCGCGATTGATGCCGTTGAGACCCCTGACCGCGATGGTCCGGAAGGATCTGCAGCTGTTCTTCACCGATCGGCGCGCGGTGATCATGAGCTTCGCGGTGCCGATCGCCATCGCCTCGTTCTTCGGATCGATTTTCTCGGGCCCGCGCGGCAACGCCAAACCGGCAACGATCGCGGTCATTGTCGTCGATCAGGACGAGAGCACCATCTCGCAGGCCGTCGTTGCCGGCCTCGAGCAGGATCGCAATCTGAAGGTCTCGCGCACCGCGGTGGACGACGCGCGCGAGCGCGTGCGGCGCGGCCGCACGAGCGCCGCAATCCTCATCCCGAAGGGCTTCGGCGACGCCGCCGGTCTGGCGTTTTTCTCCGGTCAGGAGAAGCCCGCGCTCGACGTGCTGTTCGATCCGTCGCACAGCATGGAGGTGGCGATGGTTCGTGGCATCCTGACCGCACACGTGATGCAGGCGGTCAGCGCCGAAATGTTCGGCGGCCGCCGCGGCGGCGAGCTCGTGGATCAGACGCTCGCCGGTCTGGATTCGACGTCGATGCCGGAGGATCGCAGGAAGCTGCTGCGGGACCTGCTGGGGTCGGTGCAGACCTTCTATCGACAGCCGGATCGGTCGGCTGGAGGCACCGGCCTTCGCGGCGGCCTCACGATGCCGTACACGGTCCGCGAAGAAGCGATGACAGCGGGAACAAACGTCGCCTACAACGGGTACGCGCACTCGTTTGCGGGCATGGGGATCCAGTTCCTGCTGTTTGCCATGGCCAATCTCGGGATCGAGATGCTGCTCGAGCGCCAGCGCGGGCTGTGGAAACGGCTTCGCAGCGCGCCGGTCTCGCGGCTGTCGCTGCTCGCGGGAAAGACCGTGAGCGGCACGATCATCTCCCTGATGACGCTGTCCGTGTCGTTCGGGTTCGCGATGATCGTGTTCGGCGTCCGCATCCAGGGCAGCCTGATCGGCTTTCTCGCCGTGTCCACAGCCTGCGCGCTGATGGCCGCGACCTTCGGGCTGCTGGTCGCGGCGGTGGGACGCACACCGGCATCGGCCCGCGGCGTCACGACGCTTGCCGTCCTGATGATGGTCATGCTCGGCGGCGCCTGGGTGCCCACCTTCATTTTTCCGGCCTGGCTGCAACAGGCCACGCTGGTGGTGCCCGCTCGCTGGGCCGTGGACGGCCTCGACGCCATGACGTGGCGCGGCATCGGTGTGCGCGGCGCGATCGCGCCGACGCTGGTGCTGCTCGGGTTCGCAGCATTGTTCGCCGGCATCGCGTCGATGCGATTTCGGTGGGAAGAGGCCTAGAACTTCGAACTGGTTGGGTCCAGGCTTTCGGCGGTCGGCTCAGGGAAATGTCACGATTGAACGCAGAGGCCGCAAAGGACGCAAAGAAACATGGTATTCCTCAGCGGCCTTCGCGGCCTTTGCGTTCCAGGCGCGGCGTCAGGCAGAAAGTCACGTCAACGCGGTAAGATCCCGCCCATGAGACCATTCCTTCTGCCTGCCGCCCTTGTCTGTGGAGCGCTCGCGGCGCCGGCATTCGTCCTGAGCCAGTCGGCGCCCGGCGATCAGGTCTCGCCTCGCGCAAAGCAGCTTCACGATCGCGCCATAGTCGTCGACACGCACGACGACACCACGCAGCGGCTCGTGTTCGACAAGACCTTCGACATTGCGGCGCGGAACAAGAACGGCAATATCGACGTCCCGCGAATGAAGGAAGGCGGGCTCGACGCGTTGTTCTTCTCGATCTGGGTGCCGAGCGACGTCACCGGTCCACCGGCAGTGAAACGTGCGCTCGATCAGATTGACGCCGTGCATGAAGCGGCTCGGCTGCACCCGGGCGAGCTGCTGCTCGCGACCACGGCCGCCGATGTTCGTCGTGCGGCCGCCGAGCACAAGATCGCCGCGCTGATGGGCATGGAGGGCGGCCACATGATCGACGACGACATGCGGCTGCTGCGCGATTACGCGGCGCTCGGCGTCCGCTACATGACGCTCACACACTTCAAGAACAACAACTGGGCCGACTCGTCCACCGACAAGCCCGCTCACAACGGGCTGACCGCCTTCGGCAGGGACGTTGTTCGTGAAATGAACCGGCTCGGCGTCATGGTCGACATCTCGCACGTGGCCGACAAGACGTTCTCCGACGCGCTGGCCATCACGACCGCGCCGGTGATTGCGTCCCATTCGTCCTGTCGTGCCATTGCCAACCATCCGCGGAACATGACCGACGACATGCTGCGGGCGGTCGCGAAGAATGGCGGCGTGGTGATGATCAACTATCACGCCGGCTTTCTGAGCGAGGAGTTCCGCGTCGCCAGCGAGAAACGATCGGGCAGCATTGTCGAGTCGATGAATGCGATGTCGAAGCGATGCGGCGGCAACGAGGCGTGCACGACCATGGAGAGCGAACGCATCGATCACGAGGCGATGGCCAAGGGTGAGCTGCCGAAAGTGACGTGGGACAAAATCGTCGAGCATATCGATCACGCGGTGAAGGTCGCCGGCGCCGATCACGTCGGCCTCGGATCGGACTTCGACGGGGCGACGATGCCCCTCGGCATGGAGGACGCATCGAAGCTGCCGAAGATTACGGACGCGCTGCTCACCAGGGGATACGCGGAGAAGGACGTCGAGAAGATTCTCGGAGGCAACATCCTGCGTGTCATGGAACAGGTCGAACGAGCGGCTCAGAGCGCTGAACGGACGCCGAAGACCCCACGGTAATTACGAAGAACGCCGAGGTCGCAAAGGACGCTAAGACAACAATATCTTTGCGGCCTCCGCGGCCTTTGCGTTCCAGCGCAGCGGTCAATCAAGTCGGACACGCTCCTGGTGATGAGCCGCCGGGAACGAGATGAAACGGACAGCGGACGCGGTGATCATCGGCGGCGGGTGCATGGGTGCGAGTGTCGCCTACCACCTCACTCGCCGCGGCGTCACCGACATCGTGCTCGTCGAGCGCGAGCAGTTGCTGGCCACCGGTTCCACCGGGCGGAACGCCGGCGGCGTGCGCCACCAGTTCTCGAACGCGGCGAACATCCAGCTCTCCATCGAATCGATCCGTTTCCTGGAACGGTTCGTAGACGAGGTCGGCCACCCGATCGACTTTCATCAGGACGGCTACCTGTTCCTCCTCTCCAGCAACGCAAGCGTCGACACCTTTCGGCGGAACGTGGCGCTGCAGCGGAGTCTGGGCGTCGAAGTGGAGTGGCTCGATGCGGAAGCCGCGGCGCAGCGCGTGCCCGGGCTGAACGTGGACGGCGTGGCCGCGGCCACCTGCTGCCGCCGCGACGGCATCGCCGATCCGAATGGCGTGACGATGGGGTTCGTCAAGGCGGCGCAGGCGGCGGGCGCTGCCATCGAGCGCGACACCGAGGTGACCGGCATTCGCCTCGACCGGCAGCGTATCGCCGCCGTGGAAACATCGCACGGGGTCGTCGAAACCGGTGTGGTCGTCAATGCGGCGGGACCATACGCCCGGCAGATCGGTCGCATGGCGGGGATCGAGGTTCCTGTCGATCCATATCGGCGCCATATCTTCATCGCCGCCTTCGATCGCCTTGCGTCCGCAGCGGCTGCACAGGTGCCGGACTCGAAAATCATGGTGATCGACTTCGAGACGACCTTCTATTTCCATCGGGAAGGCGCCGGCCTGTTGTTCGGGATGGGCGATCCGCTGGAAGCGACGACGTTCGATACGACGGTTCAATGGGATTTCCTGCCCCAGGTCATCGACGTCGCGGTGAAGCGGCTGCCGGCTCTGGCCGAAGCGTCGATCTCCCATGCCTGGGCCGGCTTGTACGAGATCACGCCGGACGCGAATCCCGTCATCGGACCGGTGCCGCAGGTCGAGGGACTGTTCCTGATCAACGGCTTCAGCGGTCACGGGTTTCAGCATTCGCCTGCCGCAGGGCGCATCCTCGCGGACGTGATCGCCGGCCGCAATCCGTGTTTCGATCTCACGCCGTTCGACCTGAATCGTTTCGCCAGGGGGCCGGCGGCGGGCGAATGCTATGTCGTCTGAAGAGGCCCAGGAGCGCCTGCGGCCATGCGGCGGCGGCGGGGTGCAGGCGGTGGGGCCCCGGCGCCATTGGAATAAAAGTGGGTCGGGGAGGTCGGGGAGGTCGGGGACGGGCGCCAGTGAAAGTTGCTTGTGCTCTTGAAACTGAAGTCGTGTGACGTGCGCTCGTGGAGCATGTCGGATGTGGATCCGCTGGTGCGCTATGCGAACAACCGGAAGATCTGGTTGAACCTCCGCGACGCATTTCCCCATCCCTACACGAGACACGACGCACGCGAATTCATCCGTGGCGTCCGCGAACGGTCGCCGGAAACGACGTTTGCGATTGACGTG
>QHWF01000007.1 GCA_003222455.1 Acidobacteriota bacterium | reverse complement strand
CAGCGAACAGGCCAAGTCGATCAAAATCGAGCTGGACGACGAGTATCTGGCGCTCGTCGCGCGCGTCGAAGCGCGGACCGAGAATCAGTCCGGCGCCGATAAGAGCTGGGTCTGGCGGCTGGATCGCGCATTCAGGGACTACTACAAGAACGTCAGATACGTCGGGCCAGCACGGTGAATCCGCTCGTGCCTCTCGCCCGTCAGCTCGGTGGGCGCTCAGTCCGGTACGTGCTCATTGGTGTCGGCGGAGCCAATCACTATGCACCCGGCGGTTCTGCCGTCTTCGTCACCGACGACCATGACCTCTTTCTTCCGCTTGAGCCCGATAATTTGGTGAATTGCTGGGCCGCCTGTGAAGCCTCAGGTCTCGAGCTGTGGAGTGGCGACGAGCCGCTCGACTCACCGCGCGACCGCTGGCTGGCCGAGGTCGACCTGACGCTCGTGATGAAGGCGTACGAATTCGAAACGGTCTGGCAGCAACGCCGGCACTTTACAATCGAAGGGATCGAAGTCTGTGTTGCAAGGCTCCTTCACATCGTCACGTCGAAACATGCGGCCGGCCGGGACAAGGACAAACTGTTCCTCGCAACCCATCGCGAAGCGCTCGAGCAACTGCTCAAACGCAACGATTGATGGGTCCCCCCTTGACCGCCTCCGCCCAGGCTACGCGGTCCGCCGGAGCCGTACGCGGAAGGCGGGAGCCGGACACTACCGAACGGCAGGCCCCAGGCTTTCAGGGTTGTTTGCTCAGGAACTTGATCTGCTTGAGCGCGTCGGCCTGTGCTGGCAAATCGGCGTCGCCGCCTGGGAATCCGCTTTTGCTGAGCACGAAGGCGAGCACGTCGGCCACTTGCTCCGGCTTCAGCGTCCCTGGTTTGTCGGCGGGCATGGTCGTGCTGATGCGTTCGAACAGATCGCTGATGGCGAGGTCGTTCCAATCGGCATTGAAGTCTGGCCCGACGAGAGGCGGCGCCTGGTCGGCGCCTTTGAGATCCGGGGAGTGACACGACAGGCATTGTTCTTCGTAAACGGCCTGCCCCCGTTTCGCCTGCGCGTCGGTGTAGATGCCGTTCCAGGTTGTGCGAGGCGCCTGCGCCGCGGCTACCCGAGCCAGCGATCCGCAGACCGCACCGCATCCGATGATCAGAGCGATCGTCAGTAATTTCATCGCATCAAAGTACTGACAGGCGGCCGGCAGGCGCAAGCTCGGCGAATGAGCAGAGCGAACGCCGGGATGGTGACGCTCTCTTAGCCACGACGATCAACGCAGAGCTCGCGGAACCCGCAGAGAAAACACCGTTTGTTCTGCGAGTTCTGCGGTTTCCGCGTTGAATGTCGTGCCGCGTGGTGGCGTCAGTTACTCGGCTAGGCGAAGGTCCGCCGGGAAGGAACGCCTTTTCACTCGTCGGTTTGAACCGGAGCTTCGTTATAGCGATGCGAGATTCGCCGCCTGGCGCGCCAGATACGCCACGCGCATGTCGAACGTCGCGAAGCGCGCGTCGTTCGTCTGCCCCTGCACGTAGCGGAAGTAGATCTGCTGGATCACGACGGCAATCTTGAACACAGCGAACGTTTCGTAGAAGCGCACATTCGAGACATCGCGGCCCGACCGTGCCGCATAGTGCTCCAGCAGTTCCTCGCGCGTGAAATAGCCCGGCCGATGTGTAACGGTCGTCAGCGCGTCCTGTTGGCCCGGCGGTGCGGTCGGGCTCCAATAGGCCAGCAGAATGCCGAGGTCGACCAGCGGATCGCCGAGCGCGCTCATCTCCCAGTCGAAGACCGCGACGACGCGGCCGATATCGTCCGTGTCCAGCATGACGTTATCGAGCTTGAAATCGCCATGGACCACGGCCGGCGGCGCCGCATCCGCGGGCAGACGCGACAACAACCAGTCGGCGAGCGCGTCCATCTCCGGGAGCGGTGTCGTCTTTGCGCGATGCCAGCGATCCGTCCATCCCTTCACCTGCCGCGCGACGAAACCGGCCGGCTTGCCAAGCGCGGTCAGATGGTCGGCGGCGACGTCAATCGCGTGCAGATCGGCCAACGTGCTGACGAGCGCTTCGCTCACGCGGCGGCGATCCGACGGCGTCCTGATCGCCGGCGGCTCTTCGGCGCGCACGACCATCCCGTGACGCCGCTCCATCGCATAGAACACCGATCCGACGATGCCGATGTCTTCGCAGAGCGCGTAGGGACGCGGCGCGAGCGGAAAGACGCGGTGCATCGCCGACAGCCAGTGGAACTCGCGCGCCATGTCGTGCGCCTTCGGCGCGACCGGGCCGAACGGTGGACGGCGCACGACGATTTCGACGGCGCCGAAGCGCAGCAGGTAGGTCAGGTTGGAGTGTCCGCCCGGGAACTGCGTGATTTCGGGTTCCTGCGCGACGTCGAGCCCGGGTATGCCGCAGGCGGGAAGCCGCTCGCGCAGCCACGCGACGAGTCGCGCCCAATCCAGCTGTTCGCCTGCACGGACGGCGGTGGCGTCAGCATCCATCAGATGTGTGATGGCGTCGGCATCTCGACCACCAGATGTAGTGCAGGCCTTCAGGCCTGCCGTGCCCGGCGGACCTGAAGGTCCGCACTACTGGCGTGGCGCCTACACTATCATGCGCGTCATGCGCTTCGAACATTCCGACAAGTCCCTTGATCTCCAGCGGCAACTGACCGCCTTCATGGACGAATACATCTATCCGAACGAGGCAAGATTCCATGGCGAGATCGCGAATCGTCCGGTGACCGATTACAAGCACTGGCGGCCGACGCCAATTGTCGAGGAACTGAAGCCGAAGGCGCGGACCGCTGGCCTGTGGAACTTGTTTCTGCCAGAAAGCGAATATGGCGCCGGCCTCACGAATGTCGAATACGCTCCGCTTTGCGAGATCATGGGCCGCGTGCCTGGATTCGCGCCGGAAGTATTCAACTGTTCCGCGCCTGATACGGGCAACATGGAGGTGCTGGTTCGCTATGGCAGCGACGTTCAGCGAAAGCAATGGCTCGAGCCGCTGCTCGCGGGCGGGATCCGTTCGTGCTTTGCCATGACCGAGCCCGACGTCGCATCGTCGGACGCGACGAACATCCAGTCGAGCATCGTGCGCGACGGGAGCGACTTCGTCATCAACGGCCGTAAATGGTGGATTTCTGGCGCGGGCGACCCGCGGTGCCGGATTGCGATCTTCATGGGGAAGTCGAATCCTCATGCGCCGAAGCATCAACAACAATCGATGATCCTCGTGCCGATGGACGCACCGGGCCTCACCGTGCGGCGGATGCTGCCGGTGTTCGGGTACGACGATGCGCCGCACGGGCACGCGGAGATCACGTTCGAGAACGTGCGCGTCCCCGCGGCGAACGTGCTTCTGGGCGAGGGCCGCGGCTTCGAGATCGCGCAAGGACGATTGGGGCCCGGGCGCATCCACCATTGCATGCGCTCAATCGGTGTGGCCGAGCGCGCGCTGGAGGCGATGTGCAGGCGCGTCAAGGCGCGCGTGGCGTTCGGCAAGCCGCTGGCGGAGCAAGGCACGATTCGCGCCGATATCGCGGATTCGCGCATGGAGATCGAGCAGGCGCGGCTGCTGACGATGAAAGCCGCGTACATGATGGACACGGTCGGCAACAAGGCCGCGCGCGGCGAGCTCGCGATGGTGAAGGTCGTGGTGCCGCGGATGACGCTGCGGGTACTCGATCGCGCGATCCAGGCGCATGGCGCCGCCGGCGTGTCCGCGGATTTGCCGCTCGCGGCGGCCTGGGCGCATACGCGGACACTGCGGCTGGCCGACGGTCCCGACGAAGTGCACCGGGAGGCCATTGCGAAGCTGGAACTCACACTTTCAGAATGACACGCTCCCGCCGACATGGATGCGGGTCGTCGATCCGCGTCCATGGGCGACGGCGATGTTCAACCGCAGAAATGCCGCCGCAAACCACAGCGAGCCGCCGTACCCGCGCTTCAGCGTCTGATCCGTCAATCGCGCTCCCTTGTCGCAGGTTGTCCCTGCGTCGGTGAACACGCTCACGCCCATCTTGCCGACGTCCAGCGGAGAGGTGAGCGGCACGATCGCTTCTGCGGACAGTGCCATCAGCGTGTCGCCGGCGGCCGTGCCGGATGCGAACCCCCGCAGGTTCGACATGCCGCCTAACAGCGGTTTCAGATAGGGCGGCAGCGGCTTGTTCGAATCCTGCCGAAGCACGCGCAGCGCGAGCACCGTCTGCCCGAGGAGCCCCACATAGCCACGCGCATCGATGTCGGAGCGTGTCACTCCGTGTTGGACCGTCAGGCGGTCCACCGCCGCTCTCACGTACACCGCATTCCGTGGCAGCGCCGGATCGATTCGCGTGTCGAAGGCGATATCGAAACCCGCCTGGGCGAATCGATCCTGGACGTCGAAGAACGAAACCCGCTGCCAACCGCCGGTTGCTCCGGCCTTCAGCGACGAAGCGATCGCGCGCTCGGCCCGCACCCAGACCCTGGCCCGATCGTCGTCCTGGTCGTAGAAGGGATTGGTGCGCCGGCTGACCGATCCGCCCGCCATGATGCGATCGACAGATTTGTGCGCGACGGCCTTGTCCAGCTCGATCCCGGCTTTCTTTTCTCCGCCCCAGGTGAGAGGGAACGACAGACGGATCTGCCGGCCGGCAATATCCGGACGCGCGAGCCGCACGCCATAGGTGATCCCGTATCCGTCTTCACGGCCGAGGAGAGGCAGAAACATCAACCCGAGGCGGCGGCTGCGGACCACACGCGCCGGACGATCCGGATCGCCGGACCGTTCGATGTGGACCGCGCCTTCGTCAACGATGATCACGATCAGCACTTGTGAGGCATCGGCGATCGACGCGAAGCGCTTCAGGACTTCGACGTTCTCGAACCGCTTCGTCGCACGCAGCCGCGCGGCCACCTCGGCGAGGGTTGTCTCGGTCACGCGCGCACCGATGTCAATGCCGGCCAGCCGCCGGATCTCGTCGTCGCTGGTGATGGTGTTGCCGTGGACCTGAATGGCGGTGATTGTTTCTTGTTCGACGGTGGTCCGGCTGAGGCCGGCCGCTACCGTGAGTGCCAGGACGAATGCCGCGCACATCGCTGTCTTCCAGGAGCGTGTCGAGAAATGAAAAGTCCACCGCGGAGGACACGGAGGACAGGAGGAAAAATCCTGTTAGCTCTCAAGATTTGACCTCCGCGTCCTCCGCGTCCTCTGTGGTAATCGCTAGGAGTCAGAGCAGGACGACATCGACTCCCACCGCCTACCGGACGGTGATCTTCGTCCTGACGTCGGCGCGCCGATAATCGTAGTACTCAATCGCGTAGCGCAAGTCGACTTGCCCGATCGCGAGCGTCAGCGCGACCGCGAAGTCGAGACCGTTGGGCAGCCACACCTCCGGAAACGGCTGCCCCATCGTCATCGTTGCCTCGAGGGTGTCGACGTGAACGAGCCACTGGCCAGGGAGAAAGTCGAAAGGAAGATTAGTGAACCGGTATTTGACGATCTGGTGGGCGTTGGGCTCGACCCAGAGCGTGACGAGCGCCACCTTGTTCATCAGGCGTTGGAACTGTGCGTCGTATGCCCGATCGCGATCGGTGGCGCCTTCGCGGCTCCTGCGACGATTGGTACCGCCGAACAGCTTCGCCGGATAGTACTCGATGCACAGAACATCGCGCCCGTCGAGCGTTTCGTGGCCGACGAGTGCGTACTTGCCTTCCTCGAACTTGAAGCGCAGGAAATACGCGGACGAGATGAACTCGGGCTGTCGCGTTTGTTTCAGCAATCCGTCCAATTCGATTCCGGCGGACGGCGCTGGTCCTCCGGCACGTTCCGTGGAAATCTGTTCGCCCGGTGCCGACCCGTCAGATTCGGTGGCCGACGATGACGGCGGCTGGGCGGACGCGCGGTCCCGTGGCTGGCGCCGCTCGCGCGCCTGCTGCCGCTTCAGATAATCGGCTTCGAATTTCCGGCGCTCGGATTCAGCGATGGCGACGCCATTGAACTTCACCGGGCTGCGCACGAAGAAGCCGTCGCGGATGTACCACGTGTACTCGCGGCGTTCGCCCCAGATGGGTGTGCGGCCAGGACCACGGATGTCGATCAACTCCCGCTCGTCGAGCACGTACTGCTGGAGCTTCTTCCAGTTTTCATCGCGCCGAGCCAGCACCTGACGCATGAACGCGTCGAGGTCGGTCTGGGCGGACAGACCGACGCCGCCGAGAAGCACGGCGAGAAGGGCGGAGAGTGTTCTCAAGTTTCAAGTCTCAACTGTCAACTGTCAACTTTCAACTCTCAACTTTCAACTCTCACGGTTCAACTCTCGGCCTGCGTTTGAGCGTTGAGAGTTGAGCCTTGAGAGTTGAGACTTTCATCGCGGCCTCCGGCAGCACAAATGGCTCAAATCCTACCACGCTCGATGCGGGTTGCGCGTCATTTCACCCCGACTGCTCATCATGAAATCGAATCGAGAACAGTATTTCTCAGCGGCCTTCGCGGCCTTTGCGTTCCAGGTTAGTCGGACGCGCTCCCAGCAGGGTTGACCAGCGAATCCACCAGTTCTGGATGTAGATTACACCGGCATGCGAATCGGCATCGATCTCGGCGGCACCAAGATCGAAGGCATCGCCCTGGATGACGCGGGCCACGTGCGGCTGCGGCGGCGCGTGGCGTCGCCGCGGGGAGACTACGGGAACACGCTCGACGCCATCGCGCGGCTCGTTGACGAGATCGAGCGCGAAGTCGGCGCGCGCGGCACGGTCGGCGTCGGTCTTCCGGGGAACATTTCATCCGCGACCGGTCTGGTGAAGAACGCCAACTCGACGTGGCTCATCGGGCGGCCCATCGGCGACGACCTGCCGCGCGTGCTCGATCGCCCCGTGCGATTCGCAAACGATGCGAACTGCTTTGCGCTTTCGGAAGCGGTCGATGGCGCCGCCGCGGGCGCCGGCATCGTGTTCGGCGTCATCATCGGGACCGGGACCGGCGGTGGCATGGTCGTCCAGGGGCGCGTGCTCGAAGGGGCGAATGGCATCGGCGGCGAGTGGGGACACAATCCGCTGCCGGCGCCGCACGACGATGAACGGCCCGGACCAACGTGCTATTGTGGCCGGTCCGGCTGCATCGAGACGTTTCTGTCGGGTCCCGGCCTCGAACGCGATTACGCAGCGGCGAGGCGTGCGCTTCTCGAATCCCCGGAACGCATCGAGGCCACCGCGCCGGTCTCTGCAGAGGGACTGCCGCGAGGCGGTAACGGCGCGATGCTCAGCGCGCGCGAGATTGCGGCCCATGCCGCCGGCGGCGAGCCGCTGGCGTCCGCCTGCCTGACGCGCTACGAGGACCGAATGGCGCGGGCCCTGGGCAGCATCATCAACGTGGTCGATCCGGAGGTGGTCGTGCTCGGAGGCGGGCTCTCGAATATCGAGCGGCTCTACGACGCGGTTCCGCGCATCTGGTCGCGGTACATCTTTTCGGACGTGGTCAGCACGCGTCTGGTCCGCGCCTTCCACGGCGATTCGAGCGGTGTGCGCGGGGCGGCGTGGCTGTGGAACGAATGAACCGTGCGAGTGCCGATTGTTGAGGGCTGACTGCTGATTGCCGAAAGCCGCCGAATGCGAAACCTGTCCACGTGGTCCTGACGCTCGGCTACATCGTCGTTGCCTCGTTGTCGTTCGCGGCGCTCGGTCTGAGCCCGCTCGAGTTGTTCGGCTTTCCGGTGCTGGTGACGCTGTGGACGGCGTATTTCTGGATGTTCACCGCGACATCGATTCGGTCGTTCTCGGCGGTGCCGCGTTCGCCCGGGCGCGTGGCGGCGATTATCGCCGGCTGCGCGGTCGTAGCGCTGGCGGCGCTCGCCGCGTCCGTAGTGATCGGCCTCTTCATCATCGCGGCGCGCTCGTAGCGCGCTGGGTCCGGCTGAAGCCGGACACTACCGACACCAAACTAAAGCCGGACACTACCGACATTCCGATCCGATCTGCATGGCGATCCGCGTTTCCGGCAGTGTCCGGCTTTAGCCGGACCGACCAGGCGGATCTGCGCGGCGAAGGCCACGCGAGGGTCGGCACGTCAGCGCGTCAGCATCCAGACGACGGCCAGGGCGGCGGCTGCGCCTGCGGTCTGAAGCAACAGCTCGACCCGCTCCTGCAAAAACATCACGCCGGCGCCCAGCAGCACGGCCGCGGCGGCGAGGCATCGCCAATACAGATCCTCGTGCTCTTCCTGAAGCCCTCGCGATCCCGCCCGCCGCCGCGCGTCATCGATGATTCGGTTCGCGATTTCGCGATCGCCTTCGCGATCGAGCTCGAGATACCGGCCACCGCCGGCATTGGCAATCGTCCCCAGCGATCCCCGATCGAGCGACGAGCGGATCGACGGCTCGGGCGGCGGCGATCCGATGGCGGCAGCCTTCTTCGGCGGTTCCGGAATGATGCCGCCGACCGTCGTCCCGACGCCCACCACGAATACTGGAATGTCTTTCCCGCGGGATGCGCGTAATGCGTTCGCCACTTCACCGGTCCAGGCCTGACCGTCGGTGACCAGCACGAACGCTTTCGCGTTGGGATTCCTGCCGTAGATTTCTTCGTCCTTCTCGATCAACCGGAGACCCCAGGCGATGCCCAGCTCGATGTTCGTGTCCCACGTCGTGTCGTCCTCAATCCGGAAGGGCGACTCGCGGCTCAGATGATCGAGGAAGAAGAAGAAGGTGTTCGGGTCTTTCGTCAGCCGCACCTGGGGCGCGGCGATATGGGCGAACAGCGCCATCGCGATTCGATCGTCGCGCCAGGCCAGCGATTCACCGAGGGTGCGCAGGAACTTCATCGATCGCTGCCAGCGGTCCCCCGGCACGTCTTTCGTGCGCATCGACGCCGATCCGTCCTGCAGGATCACGAGATCCACACCAGCCGTGCGGACGACCGATACCGTTGCCGTCGGTCTCGACAGCGCGAGCACCGCGAACGCGCTGGCCACGATCACGCACAGCCAGAACACGAGTCCGCCGAAAATCGGGAACCGCTCGCGCACTGGCAGACGACGATGCTGACGGAAGCGGCGCGCGTCGCGCCGCCGCGCGCCGAACTGCCAGATCCACACAAGCAGCAACCCCGCCGGCACAACCAGCAGCCACAAAAACTGCGGCTCGGCAAAGCGGACGGTGTTGATGTCGATACCCTTGATCATGATCAAGGCTCAAGGCTCAAGGCTCAAGGCTCAAGACTCAAGGCTCGTTGAGACTTGAACGTTGAGACTTGAGACTTGTTATCCCTTTCTGACTTTGGCGCCGCCCTTGCCAGCCTCGGGATTGTCCTTCCGTTCCTCGCCGCGCTTCGGGATGACGATTTTGAACTGACTCATATCGGTGCCTTTCGGCGGGGCGCCGGGAAATCCGTGCAGCGTCGGGCCCGACGGCAAGTCGCGCGTCGCGTCGCGGGCCAGTTGCTGCGCATTCCGTCCGGCGTCGGCCCTGGCCGGCGGCGTCCGCGACCGGGCGAGCGTGTCGCGCAGGCGGACGACGAATTCATAGTTGTAGGAGGCGTCGGTCATGAGCGTTTCGCACGCTGATGCCGACGCCGTCGGTGTGGACGTGCTGTCGCTGCACGACTCGATCTTCAACACCTCACTGTAGGTCTTGACCACCCGATCGAGCCGGCGCAGCATCTCGTTGCGATCGGAGGCTCGCTGGCTGGCGCGGAACTCGGCGTTTGCCGCCAGGAGCAGCAGATGCGGGCCCGTATCCGTCAACCCGCCACCCGTGTCACGCTTCGGCTCGATGGCGGCGTATTCCGACCGCCAGTACTGCGCGAGCGCACGCTCGTCGCGCACGTCGTTGGCCATGGCATCGCCGACGCGCGGCAGTCGCCGGGCCAGGCCCAGCGTCGCGTCCGCGTCTTCGTCTTCATTCATCCCGTCGACGTAGCGGAGCGTCGCCATCTGCTGGTGCAAGTCGGCCAGACGCCGCTCGGTCTGGCCCGCCATCCAGAACGCGCCGCCGGCGACGGCGAGGAGGACGGCGATCAGAAAAGGTCCAACGACCGGTTTCATCAGGTTCTCCTGGCTGACGCGATCAGGTCCTATGGAAATTTACGAAAATACGGCACGGTCAGTTGCAACAGCGCGGCGAACGTCCAGAACCCCACCGCAATCAGCGTATAGCCGGCGTAGCGCGGCTGCTCGGTCGAGTATCGCTTGACGTCGACGCGGCCCGACGACCGCCGATCGATGTCCCGGATGGCGATCATGATCGCCGATTCGTCCGCGGCGGCGTAAAACTTGCCGCCGGTGGCTTCGACGGCCGGCTTCCAGATGTCGTCGGGGAGCACGCCGCCCAGCCCCTTGTTGTAGCTCGTGCGGACGAAATACACCGGTATCTTCGTCTGCACGGCGCCCGAGAGGATCTCGGTGACGCTCTTGCCGTGAATGGTGACCTGCGTGTCCTGCCCGTCGCTGAAGATCAGCATCAGGTTGCCGGCCGCGTCCAGGAAATCGAACGCGCGAAACAGTTCCACGCTCTCCTCGATCGCCAGGCCGATCGTCGTCCCCTGATCGGGGAATTTCATGAACTCGGTCCAGTCGCCGACCAGCGACAGGCTCAGGAGAATGTTGTCGTAGTCGGTGGTGAACGGCGTCACGACGTAGGCTTCGTCGCCGAATTCGACCAGCCCGATCAGGTCGTGGTACTTCCCGGCGATCCGCTGGCGCATGAACGCTTCGGCGGCCGCCACAGTGGTGAAGAACGTGGCTTCGTTCGGCGCGTTCCGGTTCAGCGTCGCGGCGGGAAAACGCGCCATCATGCTCGACGAAGCGTCGATCATCACCGCGATGCGGCGGCCCGGATAGGACACGTCCTGCCGCGTGAACGTCGTGTACGGATCCGCGAGCGCCACGGCGAAGAACGGCAGGCCGGCGAGGAACAGCACCAGCGCGCCGTGTCTCACCATCGACACCCACGACGGCCGCGTCCACTGCAGCACGGCCGGCAGCGCCACCTGCGTCCGTCCCGCCTTCCGGCGGGTCGCGGCGCGGACGATCATCAGTCCGAGCGCCACGCCGATGAGGACCACGAGCGCGAGCACGGCCGTGCCGCGGCGAGCGAACAGCAGATCGGCGATGCGCGTGTTGCGCCAGTCGAAGATCGTGTTGCGGAGGAGGACGGGCACGTCGCTTATCGGGACCACGCGCGGCTCTCGACCTCGGGCGCCGCGCGCCCGCGCGACAGGCGTTTCATCAGCCAGGTCTGATCGATTTTCAGTGGCGTCAGCGCGCGGGATGCCGCTGCCAGCGAATCGTCGAGCGCGGCATCGTCAACCGCGGCCTCGCGTCCGTACTGGGCCGTCGTGAACCGCGTCAACGCCTGTTCGAAGGTTTCGAGCATCACCGCGCGCTTCGCCGGGTTGTTGCCGCGGGCGATCTGATACGCCAGGCCCTGCGGCGTGATCGGCGCCGAGATCGCGATCGGTCTTCGCTTCGGCCACCCGGCATACACGGTCAACTGTCCGTCGAGCACCTGATTGGCGACCGTCCACGGACGAACCGCGACCGGCGGCAGGTGACCGACCACGACGCCCTGATGCGTGTCGACGGGCTCCTGAATCAGGGTTCGCGCGACGTGCCGGCCGAGCGCGTAAGCGGCGGCAATCCGGAGCGCGCCGAGGGCTCGTCCGGCCAGGCCCGGCGTCCATCCGCCGTCCTCGCGTGCGCGTTGCACCGTGCGCAGCTCGCGTCCCACGGCGCGCAGAATGGCGCCGTCCGACACGAGCCGGCTCGTTGCCGCCGACGGTTTCTGAAAACGGGCCACCAGGCGCACGAGCGCGAGCAGCGCCATCAAGCCGGCGAGCCCGAACAGCACGCCGCCAACCACGACGAGCACGCTGGCGCGGAAGCCGCGCCGATCGATGTCCGAGAACGTCTCAATCGTGCCGTCGCGGATGTCGCTGGCGGTTGTCGGGACCAGCGACAGCACACGAATCGAGAGGGGCGGCAACACGTAGGACTGATCGCGCCCCTGGATGGCCGCGGCCTGAGCCACCTGGCTCTGGACGTGATACGAGAGTTTCGTTTCCGGCAGCGCGACGTCCTTCCCGAACAGATTGTCCGCGACGAGGCGGAGCCGGTATTCGTATTGGAAGAAGCGGCGCTGATCCGCCCGCAGGTCCGCGCCGTGGGAGCTGCCCGCCGGGACGACCTCGAACGGGACAAACTGGACGACCGACGGCTCGAGCTTCGCCTGATCGACGACGACCTTCGCGGTGTCGTTCTCGACCACGGCGCAGGTCAGCACGACGGAGAAGGCCTCGCCGGCGCGCACGGCGCCGGCGCTGGTGCGCCACCAGCACTGAATCGGATCGGTTTCCACGTTCTGCGCCGATGCCGGCGCGACGCACGCGGTCGCGACCACGAGCGTGGCGCCCCACTCAATCACCGAACGGCGCGGCCATGTCACCAGCGTGCGAAAGTTGGCTAACATTCGACATTTTCCATAGTTTGAGCCGTCCCGCTGCGTGTCTGACCACGGCCTCCCCCGGATCCGCCGCGCGTCAGACCTTCCGCAACCGGCGTTCAGCGATGAATTCACTGAGCGCGATCGCCGTCTCCAGCTCGTTCACGCCGATCCGCAGGACGTCGAGGTCGCGATCCTTCGCCAACTTCGCCACCTGGTCCTGCCATTCGCGCGTGCGGCGCGCCAGGGCACGCATCGATCCCCGCGACATCACCCGGGCGCGGCCGGTTTCGACGTCGAAGGCCTCGATCCAGCCGGCCGACACGGGCGGCAGCTCGAACGCGAAGGCGCTGTCGATCAACACGACGAACACGTCGTGGGCCGAATTGAGCTCGGCGAGCTCGTTCAGGATTTCGCCCGGGTTGTCGAACAGGAAGTCCGAAATGACCGGCACGAGCGACGTCTTCCGCATGAACCCGGCGAGCGTCATGCTCAACGAATCGGCACGCTTCAACGGCTGGAGCCCGGTTTCGAACTGGTACGCCTCGAGGCAGTGAATCACCTGGTTCTTGCCGATGCGGGGGCGGACGGCGGCGAGCTGCTCGAAGTCCGGCCCGAAGGTAATGAGGCCGAACATGTCCTGAAAAAACACCGCCGACATGCCGATGGTCCCAATCGATCGCGCAATGGCGGCGGCAATCGGCACGCCGTCGATCCCGCACCGCGTGGACAGCGATCCGTCCGCGACCGCGATGACCGCGGCAGTGCTCGGCTGCTGGAAATCGCGCACCACCATCGGGCTGAAATTGGTGAGCGACGACTGCGCCCAGTCCACCTGGTTCAGACGATCGCCCGGATGCCAGTCGCGAAGACCCACCAGGTCGAAGCCATGTCCGTGAAACACACTCCGGTGCTCGCCGATGGTGAACTCGCGCATCCGTTTCAGGATGAGCAGCTCGATTTCGGTCAGCTCCGCCAGGTTCACGAACGGTTCGACGTCGGTTTCGCGCGTCCGCATCAGCTCTGAGCCTCGTTGCCGTGCAGCTGTCAGTGACCCCGGGCTTCGTCGCCCTTCGACGCGGCCCGGAGCGACCGTGAGGCCCTCGACGCATCGAGGGATGGTGAGTGATCTGCGAATGATGGCTGTTTCGACATTCTCTCATGTCTACGGAATCGGTACCCGGTCGATCACGTCTCGAATCACGCTATCCGTCGTCAGGCCGTGGCTCGCCGCGTGCGGACCAAGCCAGATCCGGTGGCCGAGCACGTAGGTCGCCAGGTCCTGAATGTCCTCCGGATAGACCTCGGTGCGCCGGCGGACCAGAAGCGTCCAGACCTTGGCCAGCCGCCCCCAACAGATGATCGCACGCGGCGATGCGCCCAGATCGACGCCGTGCTCGACGAGCTCCGACGGTGAATGCGTGTGCCAATCGGTGTCCGGATTGAACGGACGCGTGGCAGCGACGAGGCGCTGGATGTAGGTGGCGAGGCGCTCGTGCAGGTAGACCTGCGCGTTGATCGCGCCTCGAAGCTGGATGATCCGCTCCTTCGTTATCAGCGCGTTCAGTTTCACCCGCTTGAAATCGAAGTGCACCAGCTTGGCTTCTTCTTCGGGCGGCAGATAGCCGATGTTCACCATGATCGCGAACCGATCGGTTGCCGCCTCCGACAGCGGGAACGTGCCCTGTCCGAGCTCCACCGGGTTCATGGTGGCGATGGCGAAACTGAACGCCGGCAGCTCGTACGTCGTATGGCCGAGCGTGACGGTGCGGTCCTGGAGCCCCTCGAGAAACGCGCTCTGGGATTTGAGCGGAATGCGGTTGATTTCGTCCAGCAGGATGACTTCGGCGTTGGCGAGCGGGCCGAACTCGGTCATCAGTTCGCCGGTGGCCGGGTTGATCATCTGAAAGCCGACGACCTCGGTCGGCTGCAGGTCGGCGCGGCCCTGCAGGCGCACGAATTTGGCGTTGCTGATCGCGGCCAGGATGACGCCGAAGAACGTCTTGCCGACGCCCGGGACGCCACGCAGCAGCAGGTTGCCGGCGTTCACCTGCCGCTGCTCCTTCTTGTCGTAGGTCGTCGGGATCTCCGACATGAGCACGACGTTGGCGAGGGCCTTGGCTGTATCGTAGCCGACCAGCGCCTTGCTGCCTTCGGCCACAATCTCTTCGTGAAAACGAATGGCTTCCTCGAGATCTGCGTGCATGGAGAGTGACATCTTACACGGCAGGGCTAAAGGCCTGCAGTTGAGTTTCTACATTTGAGTCCGCAGCGACGACGCGATCTGATCGCGACGCACGACATCAGAGAGTGCCCGCTGCGTAAGTTCCTGGAAAACCGTCCGCGCGCGACGACGTTCTGCCCGTTCGATGCCGCTGTGCCGCGCGACCTCTGTTGGGCTCTCAGCATTAGCCGTGGCGGGTCCTGCCCGCGAACAGCCCCGTCCGAGCCACCCCACCGCGCTAAATCCGCCGGCGGGGACCCCGGGGGTGCTCGGCGAAAAGCGCTTGTCACGGCTGACGCCTCCGCGCCCGGCGGGGCGGGGTCCCCAACGCGGCACCCGCGTTGGGGTGCCGAGGCGCCCCGTTCGCGGCCACCCGCGAGAGGCTAATGTGATTCGGTCGGATGTTCACGCCCGCCGGGCAGGTCTGGACCGTCGTCGTGCAGACCTTCAGGTCCGCCCGGTAGAATACCGATCGATGAACAAGGTCCTGGCCAATGCGGACGAGGCGGTGGCCCCGATCCCGGACGGCGCCAGCATTCTCATGGGCGGCTTCGGCCTGTGCGGGATTCCGGAGAATCTCATCACCGCGCTGCACCGTCGCGGGACGAAACACCTCACCGTCATCAGCAACAACGCCGGCGTGGACGATTTCGGCATCGGCATCCTGCTCAGAACGCGGCAGGTCCGGAAGATGATCTCGACCTATGTCGGCGAGAACAAGGAGTTCGAACGGCAGTTCCTGACCGGCGAGCTCGATGTCGAGCTCGTGCCGCAGGGGACGTTTGCGGAGCGGATTCGCGCCGGCGGCGCCGGCATCGGCGGCTTCTTCACGCCGACCGGCTATGGCACGCTCGTCGCCGAGGGCAAGGAAACGCGCACGATCGATGGAAAGGCCTGCGTTCTGGAGTGGCCGCTGCGCGCCGATTTCGCCTTCGTGAAAGCGTGGAAAGGCGATCGCGTCGGCAACCTCGTGTACCGGCGGACCGCCCGCAACTTCAATCCGGTGATGGCCACCGCCGCCGACGTCACCATCGCCGAAGTGGAGCACCTGGTGGAGCCCGGCGACATCGATCCCGACCACGTCGTCACGCCCGGGATCTTCGTGAAGCACATCTTCGAGGGGAAACACTACGAAAAGCGCATCGAGCGGAGGATGACGCGCAAGCCGTGAGCGGCTCCTGACGAAGAACGAAGACACTCGAAGAGACGACGCACGTTTGTATGCGGATGTATTCGCTGGGCTTCGTGTCGTGAAAGTACCCAGGAGCATGCCCGACTAAGCCGACGTCCGCTGTTGAACGCAAAGGCCGCGAAGGCCGCAAAGAAATCCTGTCTTACTTTGCGCCCTTTGCGCCCTCTGCGTTCGATTGTGACGTTCTCTAGCGGAAGGAATGTGAGATGGATGTTCGCGACCGGATCGTGAAGCGCGTTGCGCGCGAGCTGGTAGACGGGGCCTACGTCAACCTCGGCATCGGCCTGCCCACGCTCGTCGCGAATCACATTCCACCGGGCGTGCACATCACCCTGCATTCCGAGAACGGCCTTCTCGGCATCGGCCCGTTTCCCGCCGAGGATGAAGTCGATCCCGATTTGATCAATGCGGGCAAGGAGACCGTCACCGAGATCCCCGGCTGCTCGTACTTCAACAGCGCCGACTCGTTCGCGATGGTCCGCGGCGGCCATATCGATCTCACCGTGCTGGGCGCGCTCCAGGTCGACGAGCGGGGCAATCTCGCCAACTGGACGATCCCCGGCAAGATGGTGAAAGGGATGGGCGGCGCAATGGACCTCGTGGCCGGCGCCAGGCGCGTCGTCGTGGCGATGGAGCACACGACGAGGGACGGCGGTCCCAAAATCCTGAAGCGGTGCACGCTGCCGCTCACAGGCATGAAGGTCGTGCACCTCATCGTCACGGAGCTTGCCGTCATCGGGGTCAGCGAGCGCGGCCTTCTGCTGCGAGAGATTGCGTCGGACACGACGGTGGACAAGGTTCTTCAAGCCACCGGTGCGGAGCTTCTCGTAGAGGCCGATCCCGGCGTTTTCTAGGACCGTGTCCGAGCAGCTAACACCACCGTTGAACGCAAAGGCCGCGAAGGCCGCTAAGAAACACCGTCTTTCTTTGCGTTCTCTGCGTTCGATCGTGAGGTCGCTCTAGATTCGCGATCCTTTCTGCCCTTGGCGTCACGCGCTCCACTCTGACCGTGTGCCGCCACCACGTTGATCACCACCTCGATCGGGCCGCCAGGGGGCGGCGTCCGGCTCGGCGAGATGGCGCCAAACGCCTCCGACAGAAGGTCCGGGTTTTCGAGGTCCGCGACCACTTCGATCCGGCTGCCGCGCGGCAGCTCGATTGGATTCTCCAGCCAGTACCGCCGCGACCAGTCGGGCCGTGTGTTCAACCGGATCATCGGCGCCCGCGATCCGTCGGGGCGGACCGCTTCGACCTGCACGCTGATGTTCGGCGGCACCTGTTCAGGCCGCAGCGCGACCACCTTCATATCGCTGTCGATGGTGCGGCTGAATGTGACCTTCTGGCCCCGACTGACTGCGCTCGCCGCCGACGTGACCGGCACCGTCAACAATTCCTGAGCGCCGTTCTCTGGTGCGAAGTACAGCCCGATCGTGCTCCGATCGGCGATCGCCTGACCCTCGAACTGCCAGGTCTTCTTGTAGTGGATGCGCACGCCGAGCTCGGCGCCGGCCGGAAGCCGGAACGCCGTACGCGCTTCCGCTGATTCAGGCTGGTGACCGGGCAGCCACAACGCCAGCACACGCTCGGGCGCGGGCGGTCCATCTCGATCGCCGGATCCAGTCGACTTCAGATAAATGACCGCGCTCCGCACAATTCGGGGCGTGCCCGGCAACAGATCGACCGCGCGTACCCACCGCGGTGCCGTTATCGATGTCGGAAGAACGAGCTCCTGGGTGGCTTCGAGCGCATCGGCCGGGACCGTGACGTCGGCGGGCATCTGCAGCGCCAGGTCCGGCGTCCCCATGGCCCAGTCGTTCTTCAGGGTCACCATCGGGAGCTTCTGATCGACATCGCCCTGCGGGTTGCCGCCGGTTGCCCACGTGAGCACCACATCCAGCTCGCGCGCGGTCAGCGTGCGCGCGTGCTTCAGATCCCCGAATCCTTCTTCCGCGTTCCAGGGCGGCATGTGGCCGGCCACGAGCTCGGCGCGAATCGATTCAGCCCAGGGATACGCGTCCTTGTAAGTCGTGAGTGACATCGGCGCGACGCCGTTGTCGACATGGCACGGTGCGCACCGATCCCGGAAAATCGGGAACACGTCGTTGTTGTAGGTGTACTTCGAGGTGATCGCTTTGTGGGCCTCGCCGCGACCGACGGCCACAACGAGCACCGCAAGTACCAGTGCGCCGGACAGCACAAACCGAAGAGTTGCCACGGTCATTTCTTCACCGCGAACGCCGCCTGAACTTCCTTCACGGCGGCTGCGAACTGCGCGAACGCTTGCGTGATGTGTTCCCTGTTCCCGAGATCGCCGAACGCGTCGAGCAGCCAGGCCGATCGGACCAGGCGTTTGATTGCGGGATCGACCGTGCGGCGGCCGTCGGCCTCGAGATCTTTCGTGCGCTCGTCGAGAGCCAGCGCCAGGTCCTTTGCCTGAAACGCCGGCACGTACACGCTGGCGAACGCTCCCTGATCGATGAATCGGCGAACCTGTTCGGTCCGTTGCTCCAGCTGCGCGAGTATTTCCGGAACCGTATCGGGGACCGGCAGCGGAACCAGGCCGGGATCGATCCCGATCGACGAGGCGCCGCCGGACGGAGCCGCGACGGCTGCCGTCGATGCCGCAGTGGAAACAGCGTTGCGCGGAGCCGGAGTGCCCGCTGTGTTGCCGGCTTCCGGCGCCGGCGCCGGTGCCGGTACCGCGGCATTTCCGGTCGTTCGCGGCATCACCGGTACCGTCGAATATTCCGCAAACGCGAAATCGAACCGGTGCTCGGGCGCGGCCGGCTGGAATTTGATCTTCGTTGTCATCCGCGCCGGAAACGGCAGCTTCCCGACCCTGGCCTCGAGATAGCGTCCGTTCTGCGCCGGCACGAGCGGCACGGCGAATTCCTCCTTCGCCGTTCTGGTCGCTGGATCGAACGCCTCTTTCAGGACGAGGCGCGCGGTCGTCTTCCGCACCTGATCACGCGGCAGTGGCTTCGTGTAATCGTCGTACAGATACAGACGGAACACGCCGGCGCGCGGATACGTGCCCTCGAGATGGTGCCAGTTGTCGGGCGCCATGAAGAACAGGCCGCCGTGCTGGGGGTTGTGATTGCCGTGCGCGCGCGCGGTGAACTTCTTCACCATCGGCGCCCCGTTCGCACACGTCCCGGGTGTGA
>QHWF01000913.1 GCA_003222455.1 Acidobacteriota bacterium | reverse complement strand
TTGTTCGGTGAGCGGTGGGAGCGGAAGCGGAAGGAGAGCGAAGTCTTGATCGTTGATCGCGGGATAGGCTTGGCCGCGCATCTTCGTCTCGACGCACTGCACCGTGAACGAGCTTCGCAAGGCGATCCATAGGTATTTTGACGCGATCAAGCCGAAGCCGTTGAGGACGGCAAACGCAGTGCTTGCTATCGGTGCGGGGAAGATGTCGCTCTCAATGACGGCAATGTTCAGGAGGTAAGGCCGGACGCAGGAGTAGATGACATCACCTTTCCGAACCAATTTCCGCGCTCGACTTGGAGCATCGCTTGCTGAGATGACCTTGGCATCGGCGACGCGTCCCAGCTCCTTGTTGATCGAAGTGACGTCAATGTAGGTGAAGTCTTTGTCAGGAACCTTCTGTCCACGACCGCTCGTTATCTCGCGAACACGCACCCAGTTCCATCCTGTGGGTGCGCCAAACGGCACTTCATCTGGCGCAACCAGCGGAATGCATATCTCTTTCCTGGTTTCGCCAGCTCTCACCAGCCGCGCCTTCTCCGCCCGAATGCGCTTGAGCAGTTCGAAGGCCGGTTCTTCATTCGGATCCTGCTCGACGAGCTTCCCTCGCACGGCGAGGTCCAGAATGAACCGGCGAAGTCGTGGGACTGCGTCCGGCGCGTCGCTGATGCGGTCGAAATGCGCGAGGAGTTGCGCCGGGTTCATCGCAAAAGCGCTTCCGCGAGGATCGCCTTGAGCTGGTCGCGCAGTGCGGCTGTTTCTTTTTCCGCCTCGTCGAGCCTGGCCAGCAGTTCCTCCGGATTGCCATGGTCGTCGGCGACGGTGTGCGGGTTCTTGAAATCGAGGTTGTACGCGCGGGCTTTCACGTCATCGGCAGTCACGCGCCATGCGACCTCCGTCTCCACGCGTCCTTCGCGCTTCGCGATCGCCCTGGTCATCGAGTAGGACTTCTGACCCTCGGGGACGCGGTGCTCGTAGAACCAGATGTCCTTCGTCGGCTCACCTTTCTCGAAGAACAACAGGTTCGTGCCGATGCTCGCGTAGGGTTTGAACACGCTGTTCGGCAGCCGCACGATCGTGTGCAGGTTGCACTCTTCGAGCAGGGCTTCCTTCAATCTGGTCTTGACGCCTTCGCCGAACAGCGTCCCGTCTGGCAGCACCACCGCCGCGCGTCCACCCGGACGCAGCAGGCGGACAATCAGTGCCAGGAACAGGTCGGCGGTCTCACGCGTCTGGAACCGCTTCGGAAAGTTCGACTCGATGCCGTCCTCCTCGCGCCCGCCGAACGGAGGGTTCGTCAGCACGATGTCCACGCGGTCGCTCGCGCCGTAGCTGATGTAAGGCCGCGCCAGCGTGTTGTCGTGCCGCACGAAGCTCGGATCGTGGATGCCGTGCAGGAGCATGTTCGTGACGCACAGCATGTGCGGCAGCTGCTTTTTCTCGACCGCTCGCAGCGCCCGCTGCATCCGCTCTTCGTCCTCGACGGTCTTCACGTAGCGCTGGCGCATGTGGCGGATCGAGCACGTCAGGAACCCGCCCGTTCCGCACGCGGGATCGAGCAGCATCTCGCCCGGACGCGGATCGATCCGGTCGGCCATGAAGGCCGTCACCGCGCGAGGCGTGTAGTATTCGCCCGCGTTGCCCGCGCTCTGCAGGTCGTTGAGCACCTGCTCGTAGATCTCTCCGAAGTGCTGCTTTTCCGCGAGGTTGTTGAAGTCGATATCGTTGATCTTGTTGACGACCTGCCGCACCAGCTGACCCGACTTCATGTAGTTGTAGGCGTCCTCGAACACGTCGCGGACGACGCGGCGGCGGTCGCCGGGGCCGGATTTGGGCAGCTCCTTGAGTGCTGGAAACAGCTCGTTGTTGACGAACGCCATGAGCGTGTCGCCGGTGATGCCCTCAGGATCGGCGGCCCAGGTGCGCCATTGAAGGCCTTCCGGAATCGGGGACCGATACCCGGCGTTGGTGACTTCCAGCTCCTGATCCTGGTCGTCGATGATCTTGAGAAAGAACATCCAGCACAGTTGCGAGATGCGTTGGGCGTCGCCATCGACGCCGGTGTCCTGGCGCATGATGTCCTGGATCGACTTGACCGTGTTCCGGACGGACATCGAATCTACGCAGCTCCTTCGTAGAGCGCCGACTGGAGCTCGTGGACCGCCCGCTCGAAGTCGCCCCGGTTGCCGAACTGTTTGATCAGCTGCAGCGGCGTGCCCATCGAATCGAACGGCGTGATCTGCAGGATGCGCGGATCGCCGAGATCGGTCACGCCTTCATCCTGGTACTTCTGCAGCAGGGCCTCCAACACCGCGCGAGCCTGCGGTCCGTATTTCGTGAACACATCGTTCCTGCGAACCTTGTCGGCCCGCTGGCGGCGCGTCAGCGACGGCTGGTCGTAGGCGACGTGGCAGATCAGGTCGAACGGGTCGAGATCGAGCCCGAGATCCTGCGCGAGCGCCTCGAGCTGCAGCCCCTCCTGTTCCAGTTCGTCGATGATGGCCTGTTTCCTATCCGCGCCGCGCCACCGCGTGAGGAAGTCGTCCAGGCCGGCAAAATGGCTCCGCAGTTTGTTCTTCGTGAAATCCCTGAGGCTTTGTGTGACCAGCTTGCCGTACTCGTCGAGGTATTCGACGCGCTGGGCCACGATCTTGACCGAGACGTTATCGACGTAGATCTTCCGGGAGACCACGTCCGGACCGTCCCACGGCGGCAAAACGTCGACGATCGTCTCTTCGTCATCGCCCGGCATCGGCGGGATCGGCTCGCCATCGTCCGAGGGCGGTACGTCCGGCGGCGTAATGGGATCATCGGGCCCCGGTTCGTAGACCTGAATCGGATCGCCGTCGAAGTCGGGATCGGCGAAATGGTTGGTCGCTTTCCGGAAGTCGACCAGCGTGAAGTAGTACTTCTTGGTCTCCTCGTGAACTCGAGTGCCACGCCCCAGGATCTGCTTGAACTCCGTCATCGACTGGACTTCCCGGTCGAGCGCAATCACCCGACAGGTCTTCGCATCCACGCCCGTCGAGAGCAGCCGCGACGTCGTGACGATCACCGGGAACTTCGCCTCGGGATCGATGAAGCTGTCGAGCTGCTCGACGCCTTCCTTGTCGTTCCCGGTGATTCGCATCACATAGCGTTGGTACTGCGCACACAGGTCGCTGTTCTCGTTGGTGAGCGCCTGTCGCATGCGGGCGGCGTGTTCGGTGTCGACGCAGAACACGATCGTTTTCTGGAAGCGATCCCCGCTTTCTTTCAGTAAGTCGGAAACATTCCTCGCGACCAGCCTGGTCCGATCGTCGATCACGAGCGTGCGGTCGAAGTCCTTCTGGTTGTAGATCCGATCTTCGATTTCGTTGCCTTCGCGATCGACTTTGCCCGGCTCGGGCCGGTAGCCCTCGATGTCGCGGTCGATGTGAACCTTGATCACCTTGTACGGCGCGAGGAAGCCGTCATGGATGCCCTGCTTCAGCGAATAGGTGTAGATCGGTTTGCCGAAGTAGTGGATGTTCGAGACGTACCTGGTCTCCTTCGGCGTCGCCGTCATGCCGATCTGCGTAGCCGTCGAGAAGTATTCCAGGATCTCACGCCAGGCAGAGTCCTCCGCCGCGCTCCCGCGATGGCACTCGTCGACGACGATCAGATCGAAGAAGTCGGGTGACAGCTCGCGGAACAGCTTTTCGCGATCCTCCGGTCCCGTGATGGCCTGGTAGAGCCCGAGATACACCTCGTAAGACGTGTCAATCCGCCGTTTCTTGTCGATGGCGATTGGTAGCTGCACGCCGGTTCCGTCTTCACGCTCGATCACCTTCGACTCGGTACTCAACTTCGCCATCGCGGAGCCAAACGGGCGGAAGTCATTCACCATCGTCTGATTCACCAGCACGTTGCGGTCGGCGAGGAATAGAATCCGCTTCTTCCGGCCGGCCTTCCAGAGCCGCCAGATGATCTGAAACGCGGTGTAGGTCTTGCCCGTTCCGGTGGCCATCGCCAGCAGCAGGCGGTTCTGCCCTTTGGCGATCGCTTCAATCGCGCAGTTGACCGCGCTGGCCTGGTAATACCGCGGCCCCTTGCCGCTGCCGTCGTCGAAGTAATCCTGAAGAACGATCGGCTCTGCTTCCGGCGGGAGCCCCTTCCAGACCCGGTACCGCGCCCACAGGGTCGCGGGCGGCGGGAACTCGTGGAGTTGAAGGTTCTGCTCGATTGTCCCGCTCGCCGCGGTGCGATCCTGGAAGACGAAACCGTCGCCATTCGATGAGAAGACGAACGGAATCTGCAGCGTCTCCGCGTAGCCCACCGCCTGCTGGA
>QHWF01000006.1 GCA_003222455.1 Acidobacteriota bacterium | reverse complement strand
CATACACCATGCCTCCGGCGACCACCGGCGCAGGGCCGTTCATCGATCCACCCTTCGCCTTCACGCCGTTGACGGTGCTGAACTCGCGGTTCGTGTTGAAGGTCCAGATAATCGTGCCGTTTGTCGCTGAGTACGCGCGGACGGCGCCATCATTCGATGGCGAGAAGACGACTCCGGGAATGGCGGTGACGGCGGAAAACTGAGCGCCGCTGCACGCGCGACTCGGTTTGCCGCAAACCGGCGCCGGCGGCGGCGTGAGCCACGCTCGCTGGCCGGTCGAAAGCCATATCGCGTGCAGTCCTCCCGGCATCGGGTCGTAGATATCGGCGACGGGAATGTAAGCCCGCTCCCCATCCGACGCGATGCCCCACTGAATGCCGCCGAGACCGCTGCCCGACCCCGCCCGGTAGTGCCACGCTTCCGCACCCTGTTTATCGGGATCCAGCGCGTACACCAGGCCCGATTTCTGACCGGCGACAATCAAATCGCGGCCGTTCGGCAGCCGGGTGAGCACCGGCGAGGCCCCGAAATCGAAGTCGGGCCCGGGCCGCTCGACACAGTTGACCTCGCCCGGTACGCACCCGAACACGTCGCGGTGACCGGGATTCATCTGACGCGCCCATCGCATCCTGCCGGTGTCGAGATCGAACGCCAGCACGGCGTCGGTCGTCGGCTGTGGCACACCGCTGTAGGTATTGCCCACGCCCACGTAGACGGCGCGACGCTTCTCGTCAATCGTGGGCGCCGACCAGACGCCGCCGCCGGCCGGTCCCCACACTTCGGTGCCGTCGGCGTACATCCGGATCAGCCGTGGCGCATCGGCGATGGTGTGAGATTTCCAGACCACTTCGCCCGTCCGCGCATCGAGCGCGACGACGGCGCCGCGAAACGTGCAGCAGTGATAGCCCGGTGGTTTTCCGCCTTCTTCGTACGAGGAGGTCGGAACGTAAACCCGATCGCCGAAGACGGCCGGCGAACCGGTGAGTCGAACCAGTGGATGGTCGTCAACCCTGCGTTTCCAGATCAGAGTACCGGTCGCGGCATTGAGTGCGTAGACGAACCCCCGCTGATCCGCCACATATGCCGGGAACACGGTCGATCGGCCGCGTCGCATCCGAGACCCAATCACCACCGACGCGCGTACACCGCCTTCTGCCGCAAACGTCCACGCAATGCATCCACTCAGCGCGTCGAGTGAATACACGGTGCCGTTCTGACTCCCGACAAACAGGCGGCCGCCGGCGAGGGTCGGCTGCGCCCAGGCGGACGTCGTATCGGGAAATCCGAACGCCCATTTCAATTCGAGCTGGGGAACGCGGTCGATCGCGAGGCCGGCCTGGGCCGTTGGTTGGAAATGCGAGTTCTCGATCGTAGCCCCCCAGCCCTTCCAGCCCGGGCCCGCCGATCGATCCGGTAACGGCGCCGGCCGTGCACAACGGCCGATCGTCGCGCCGGCCACCGTGCCGCGCATCTTGCGGCCGGTCAGGAACTCGGCGACCGCGCGGCGTTCGGCGCCGGTCAATGACAAACCCTGGTATCGCATCGATCCGGATGTCAGCGCATCGACGATCGCCTGCGGCGATCGCCCGCGGAGCGCCTCGCGCGCCGGCGCCCGGGCGTCGCCGGCGTCGTGGCAACCACTGCACGAGGCGTCGAACAGCGCGGCCCCGTCAGGACGGGACGACGGGGTCTGAGCGGCGAGGGAGATCATCGCGATCATCACGATCGCGCAGACTGAGCGCACGGTGAATCTGGTGATCGGAGTCTCCTCCAGTGCCGTTTGAGTCGATGCCCCGCCGGCACCAGCGTGGTCGCGCTCACGACGAGACCGCCCAGGCTCAGGGCGATCACCACGATGTCCCAGAGCGGCCGGCGAGTGGAGAGGATTGGAAAATCGAGACTGTGCAGGCCGTGATAGAGCCATCGGTTCGCGCGACTGAGGCGCTCTTCCTTGCGCACGATCGAACCGCGGCGCGGATCCAGATAGAGCCACGTTTGCTGCGGATCGAGGTAGCGCACGCGCAGCACCGGCAGATTGAGCGCGTGCGTCCGGTCGTAATAGTACGCGTCGGTACCGTCGCTGTCGCCGAGCGCGATGCGGTGCAGCGGCATCGCCTGACGCGCGTCGCCACTGAGCGTCCATTGATCCGGTTCGCTGAGGAACGAAGCGTACGACAACGTGGCAGCCTGCTCCGGCGCAAACTGCCGCGCGAGATCGAGCGCCTGATCCGGTGTAATCGGGGTCAGCGCTTCGCCGCTGTCGGCATACACGCTGCGAGATCCGCCCGCTCCGCCCGGCGCGAGCCGATAGACAGGGCGCCCGGCGAGCATGTTGATGCGAACCCGTTCGACGTCGGCGCCGGCCCTGTCAGCGGGCGGGACGCGTCCTGAAGACAGATCGAGCGGCTCCAGCCGTGCGATCCGGTCGGCCGCCGTGACCTCCGGCATCCGTACGTACATCATCACGATCCCCGAGGCGAACCACGCCACGAAGAGCACGCATCCGGAAATGCCCAGCCACCGGTGCCCGTAGATGAGGAAGCGACGACTTCTCTTCATACTTCAGACTTCACACTTCAGACTTCACACTTCACACTTTATGATCAGCGTATGCGCGCGCCGCTCCCCCTCCTCTGCCTGCTGATCGCGCTCGCCTCGGGCCGGCCTCGTGCAGAAGACTGGCCGCAGTTCCGGGGACCCTCGGGGCAGGGGCACTCTACCGAACGGGACGTTCCGCTCGAGTGGTCCGAGTCGCGCAACGTGCGCTGGAAGACACCGGTCCCCGGACGCGGATGGTCCTCGCCGGTCGTCTCGGCCGGCCGCGTCTGGCTCACGACGGCCGTCACCGAACGCGGCGGCGCGTCGCTGCGCGCGCTCGCCTTCGACGCCGACAACGGCCGCGAGGTCGTCAATGTCGAGGTCTTCCGCATCGGCAGCGCCAACCTTCTCAATCTCAAGAACAGCCACGCCTCACCGACGCCGATCGTCGACGGCGATCGCGTCTACGTCCACTTCGGCGCCGAGGGGACGGCGGCGCTGACGACGACGGGCGATATCGTCTGGAAGACCCGCCTCCCGTATCAGTCTCAGCACGGCAACGGCGGGTCGCCGGTGCTGTACGGCGGCCTGTTGATCGTGAGTTGCGATGGCAGCGACGCGGCGTTTGTTGCAGCGCTCGACGCGCGGACCGGCAAGGTCCGCTGGAAAACATTCCGCCGGCAGCCGTTCGATCAGGCGTACTCGACGCCGCTGGTCATTCGCGTCGGCGATCGCGACCAGATCGTCAGCGCCGGCGCGTTCCGCGCGGCCGCGTACGACCCCGAAACCGGCCGGGAGCTCTGGCGCGTCGGCTATGGTGACGGCTTCTCGAACGTGCCACGGCCGGTCTACGGTCATGGCCTGGTTTACATTGCGACCGGTTTTCAGCAGCCTTCATTGCTCGCGGTGCGCGCCGACGGCGCCGGTGACGTCACCAGGACGCACGTGGCGTGGGCGCTTCGACGCGCCGCGCCGTTGACGCCTTCGCCGCTGCTCGCCGGCGACGAACTGTATGTCGTGAACGACGGCGGCATCGCCACGTGCCTCGATGCGAAGACGGGAGAGACACACTGGATCCAGCGCCTCGGCGGCGGTGACTATTCCGCATCGCCCGTACTGGCCGACGGCCGAGTCTATTTTCTGAGCGAAGGCGGCATGGCGACGGTCATCGCGGCCGGGCGATCGTTTCACAAGCTGTCCACCAACACGGTCGAGGGTGAAACGCTCGCGTCGATGGCCGTGTCGGCCGGATCGATTTTCATCCGCACCGACACGCATTTGTATCGCATCGGCGCAGCAACGGAGTGATGATGTGTCAATTCGGCTCCCGGCAACGACGACCACCATCTTGCGAGGGCTCGCGACGCCGTTCGGGCGGCCGCTGCGGCGAGCCTAGGCCCGCTAACTCCTGGTGGGGCGGTGTGAGGGCTCGAAGTGTGAGGGCGCGAGATGGTACGCGCCGTTCGGGGTCTGCGCGAGAAAATGTTCGCGCTCGAGCGTCTCGAGAATGGCACATGCGTGTTCGGACCGGAGGCCGAACAACCGGGCCACCTGCGGCACGCTGACGGTGAGCCCCGGCATGTCGAGGAACTCGTGTCTTACGCGGAGCGCATCCTGTTCGATTGGATCACCTGGGGCGATCATCGGCACACCTCAAGAAATGCGGGGTTTACCGGCAATCTGTACGGACCCGCCAAATGTGGACTGGAACGATTCTGGACCCCGTAAGGAAAATGTCAAGCGCGAAGATGTGCGGCGCCAGCTGAACCGGCGCGTCTCGCATCGGCCAGCTGTACAGTACCGTCGACTACGATTCTCCGAGCAATCGACACCGCCGGCAGAACGCAAAGGCCGCTTGCGGCCTTTGCGTTCGATCGTGACGTTCGCTCTAGCGCGCCGGCTTCTGAAGATACGCACGCGACGCCGTCTCGTCTCGGAGCGGCGTGACCTTGTCGGGGTCCAGACGAATCATCAGATACGTGATGTGATCGTCGATCTTCGTGAACCAGTGACCCGTGCCCGCTGGAATCACCATGACGTCGCCCGCCTTGAGCTCGTGCGTCACGCCGTTGCGAATCGACGCGGAATTGTTGCCCGGTCCATTGAAGAGCCGGACGGTTTCGAGATCGGCGGGGCGCCGTTTTTTCCCGACAAGATCGGGACCGGTGACCAGCGTTGCCGTTCCTTCGATCACGTGGTACACCTCGCTCACCAGATCGTGTTCGGCGACCGACTCGGGTGGGGGCGCCGCCAGCTTTCCGCGGTGCACGACGCCGATCCCGACGTGACTCTTGCCAATCTCGACGTCGCGGATCTGCTGATCGGTGAGCTTCTCGGCGATCGCCTTTTTCACGTAGGCCTGGATTTCATCGTTGGCGATGTAGCTCGCCGGACACATCCTGCACGTCGGCTGCGGGTCGCCCTGCGCAGTCAGCGCGGCGAGCGAGCAGGCGGCTGCGATACACGCTGACGCAATCGTTCTCATCATGTCCTCCGCGACTTACGATAACGGAGGAGACGGAGCAAACCGTAACGGAGGAAACGGAGCTAACGGCTCCGTGTCCTCCGTGTCCTCCGTGCCGGTAAGCTCAACGCTAGACCGTGGCCGGCAACGCCGCGATCGTTTCGGTCTGAGAGTCTGCGCCGCGGAAGAAGAACGCAAACAGAATGAGGACCGCGGCGGCGCCGGCCGCCGGCACCATCCAGATGCGCTGCCAGTCGTGCGCGGCGGACCCCTGGGTGAAAGCGTCGACGATTCGGCCCGACGCCCACGACCCGAGGAACATCCCGACGCCGAGCGTGACGAACGCGATGAATCCCTGTGCGGCTGCGCGCAAATCGCCGGGCGCCTTGCGGTCCACGTAGATCTGGCCGGTCACGAAAAAGAAGTCGTAACAGACCCCATGGAGCAGAATGCCCGCGTACAGCATCCAGACCAGCGGTCCATTGTTGCCATAGGCAAACAGCAGATATCGCGCCGTCCACGCCGCCATGCCGACCAGCAGCATGTACTTGATACCGAGCCGCCGGAAGAACCAGGGCATCACGAGCATGAAGAAGATTTCCGACATCTGGCCGAGCGTCATCTTGCCCGCGGCGTTGCTCACGGCCAGCTCGTTGAGAAACGGGTTGGCGAACGCATAGTAGAACTGCAGTGGGATGCAGACCAGAAACGATCCGATGACGAAGATGGCGAACGAACGCTCGCCGAGCAGTTTCAGCGCGTCGAGACCCAGCACATCACGGAGCGTGGCCCGTCCCGCTTTCTGAGGCGGCGTGTGCGGCAGGACGAGACAGAAGAAACCGAGCACAATCGACGAAACGGCCGCGATGCGCAGCGGCACGGCGGTCGCTTCGAGACCGAGCGTCCCGATGATCAGGCCGGCTGCGATCCATCCGATCGTGCCGAGCACGCGGATTGGGGGAAATTCGCGGCCCGGATCGTCCATCTGCCTGAACGACAGCGAGTTGCTGAGCGCGAGCGTGGGCATGAAGCAGAGCGTGTAGGCGAGCAGGACCGCGTAGAACGGACCGAACGTCGTCTGCGTCGATGCGAGGAACATCATGACCGCGCCGCTGACGTGGAGCACCGCCAGAATCCGCTCGGTCGCAATAAACCGATCCGCGATCATGCCGACGAAGAACGGGGAGATCATCGCTCCGACCGCCGTCGTCCCGAACGCGAGCCCGATCTGCTCGCCCGAGAAGTGCAGCGTCCCACCGAGCCACGTCCCCATCGTCACGTACCACGCGCCCCACACGAAGTACTGCAGGAACATCAGCACCGACAGCTGCAGCCGGACGGTGGAGTTCATGACGGCCTGGATTTACTTTTCACTTTTAGGTTTTCAGTTTTCAGTTCAGGTCGCAGCTTTTTTCAGCGACCTGCTAGGTCCACCACGCCTCGACCGGGGGTTCCGTGAGGATGGCACGCGACAGCAGATCGACGGCCGCTTTCAGTCCTTCGTCCACCGATGCCAACGCGTCCTCGTGCTCGATGCTCATCACATAATCGTAGCCGGCGAGACGCAGCGCCGACACGATCCGCTTCCACTCGAGCTCACTGTGCCCCCACCCGACGGTGCGGAACAACCACGAACGCTCCGCCATGCGCCGGTACGTTTTGGTGTCGATCACGCCGTTGACGGCGACGTTCTGGCGGTCGAGCGCGACGTCCTTTGCGTGCACGTGGAAAATCGAATCGCCGAGGGCTCGGACGGCGGTGGGCACGTCCACGCCCTGCCAGAAGAGATGGCTCGGGTCGAAATTGATTCCGACATTGGCGCCAACCGCGGCGCGGAGCTTCAACATGGTCTCGACGTTGTAGACGATGAAGCCGGGATGCGCTTCGAGCGCCACCTTCACGCCGTGCTCGGCCGCGAAGCGCCCCGCCTCGAGCCAGTACGGGATCGCCTTCTTCTCCCACTGCCACTCGAGCACGTCAAGGAACTCCGGTGGCCACGGCGTGGTGACCCAGTTCGGGTACTTCGCTTCGTCTGAATCGCCGGGACATCCCGAGAACGTGACGACGACGGGTACGTCGAGCCGCTTGGCGAGGCACACGGTCTTCCGGAAGACATCGTCGTACGCCTGCGCAGTCTTCGGATCGGGATGCAGTGGATTGCCGTGACACGACAGCGCGCTGATCGTCAACCCGGCGTCCGCGAGAATCGTGCGGTACTCGTCGGCGCGGTGCCGATCGTTGACCAGCGCATCAAGGTTCAGGTGATCGCTCCCCGGCCAGCCGCCAGTGCCCAGCTCGAGGGCCTGAACCTTGCCGAGCGCCTTCACCCGCGCGAGCATGTCGCGCGTACTCAATTTGCCGAACACAGGAGTGAACAGACCGAGCTTCATCGTTATTCCCTTGCGAAAATGGCTAACGGAGGAGACGGAGCCAACGGGATCACACAGAGAAACGGAGAAACAGAGTCAGACATGTCAACGAATTGTCTTCTCCGTTGCTCTGTGTCTCTGTGTTGAACCGTTCCCTCCGTCGCCTTCGTTTTCTACTGTCGTCCACACACCGCCCTGCCTGTGGCTTTCGAGAATGGCGTCGACGATCGCCGCGGCCCGGTAGCCGTCGGCGAAGGTCGCGAATGCCGGCGGGTGCGGATCCGATGGACGGCCGCCCGCGACGATAAAACTGTAGACGTCGCGGAGCACATTGCAGAAGGCATCCGCCCAGGCTTCCTGATGGCCGCCGGGCAGGTGCGCGTACCCGCGGGCCGTCGCCGTGAGCAATGAGGGGTCCTTTGGCAGGATCGCGTTCGGCCCGTCGCGGCGGCCGATCCAGAGCTCGTTCTGATGCTCCTGCAACCAGCGCAGCGACGCCCGGCGGCCGTTCGCTTCGAACCAGAGATCGTTCTTGTGACCGGCGCACACCTGCCCCACCGACACGGATCCCTTCGCGCCTCCGTCGAATCGTACGAGAACCGTCGCCAGGTCTTCGCTGCGGATCGTCACGCGTTCGCGCCCTTCGGCGCCGCCGCGCGCGAACGCTTCGGTCGACGTGGCCGGTTTCAGCCGCGTGTCGACGACCGTTGTCAGTTCGGCGAGCACCTCGACGATGTGCTGGCCGATCACGTGTTGGACCAGATCGCACCAGTGCGATCCGATATCGGCGATGGCCGAGCTCTCGCCCCCTTTTTCCGGCTCGAGCCGCCATGAGAAATCGGTCTGCTCGAGCAACCAGTCCTGCAGGTACTGACCGTGCACGAAGTGCACCGGGCCGATCTCGCCCAGGGCAATCATCTCGCGCGCCTGCTGCACCAGCGGATTGCCGCGATAATTGAACGTGACCGCATGCACGACACCCGCCTTGGCGGCCGCATCGACGAGGCGCCGGGCCTCGGGTGCGGTCATCGCGAGCGGCTTGTCCGAGATCACGTGCTTGCGATGCGCCAGCGCCGTCATGATCACCGGCACGTGCAGATAGTTGGGGGTGGTGTTGTGGACGACGTGCACGTCGGGATCGGCGATCAGCGCTTCGTAGTCACCATATGCTTTCGGCACGCCGAGCGCTTCGGCTTTGCGGCGCGCCGAGGCGTCGCTGCTCGCTGCGATCGCCACGACGTCGACGAACCCGAGACGGCGGACGGCGTCGATGTGGTGCGCGCCGACGAAGCCGGGGCCGATCAGGCCCATGCCAATGCGAGTCATGCGATCGCTCCCGCCTCCGCTCGCTCGTTGTTCAGGCGAGCGCCTTCTTCACATAGTCGAGACACTTCGTGACCTCTTCGATCGGCGTGCCCGGCCCGCCATATTCGTACTCGATGTACGCGCGGATCGGCCAGCGTTCCTTTTTCAGCAGCTGCAGGACTTCGCGGATCGGGGTGTCCCCTTCGCCCCAGCGTGTGTTGTCCCCTTGATTCTTTTTACGATCCTTCAGGTGCAGATTGGTGATGTCCGCATGGTGCTCGCGGATGTACGAGATGGCGTCGAAGTTGCCGGCGGTGAAATGGCCGATATCGAGGTTCACCTTGAAGTACTTCGACATCTTCATGGCGGCGGCGAAGCTGTCAGGCGTGGCGAATTCGTTCGGATCGTCGACCTTGGAGTGGCCGTGCATCGCGACGACCATCCGATGCTTCTCGGCGAACGGCTGGATACGTTTTGCAACATCGAGCGTCGTCGACGCGGTGATGATGCCCGCGCCCAGCGCCTTCGCCATCTCGAATCCGCGGTCGATCTCGGCGTCGGTGAAGCTCGCGTTCGGACTGTAGTTGTACGCGTAGACCGTCATGCCGGAGGCATCGAACTTTTTCTTGATGGCGCCGAAATGATCGAGCGGCGTTTCGACGCGCCACTTGCGAAGGTCCTCGCGGGCCTGCTGCGTCTCCGCGGGCGGACGGCTGCCGCGGGCCCCACGCGCGCCGGCATTGAACTGCGGCTCGGCCTGCGGGGAGAACAGCTCACACTCGGTGAGGCCGCATGCGGTCATCGCCTTGATGACCGGGTCGATTCCGTCGCCGCCTGGGGGCCGCGGCAGGTCGCGGAAGCTGTAGGTCTGCACCCCAACCCGCACGCCATTCACGGTGGCGTCGGCGGCTGCCGCCATAGTCGTCGTGTCCGGGCTTCCGCCTTCGCTGAAGCTACGGCGGACCACCGTAGCCTTGGCGGAGGTGGTCGGCCGGACAAGACCCGCGAGCGTTAAGATCCCGAATTCGCGGCGTGTATACATAATTTCCTTCATGAGATTGCTGAATGCTGAGTGCTGATTGTTGATTTCAATCAGCAATCCGCATTCACCAATCAGAAATCACCAATCAGCAATCAACAATCAGCAATCTCATATTCGCTTCGCGCTCATTGCTGCAGCGCGAATGCGAAAAGCGTGTCGCCGGCGCCGACGACGATGTACTGGCGACCGTCGAGCAGGTAGGTCTGGGGGCCATTACTCGTGTTCGCACCAAGGCCCGCGTGCCAGAGCGGCCTCCCCGTCGCCGGCTCGTACGCGACGAAATTTCCTCCGCCGTCATTCCCGAACAACAGTCCGCCGGCCGTGCTCAGCAGACCCATCGCACCGCCGACGCTGCCGGCCGGTCCCGTGGCCAGCGGGTGCGACCAGCGGACCTTGCCCGTCCGGTAATCGATTGCCTTCAGCGCGCTGCCGACGTTCCCGACATTGCGCTCCGCGGCGGCCCAGCCCTGCGGCCGCTCGTCAGTGTCGGTGAGGTACATCACACTGAAACTCTGGCGCGTGGCGACATAGAAGAGACCCGTGTCGGGGCTGAAACTTGGCGGCGGCCAGTTGGTCGCACCGCTCGTGTCCGGCGAAACGAGCGTGCCCGGCACGTTGGCGTCCTTCTCAGGATTCCGAACCGGCTGGCCTTTCGCGTTGATCGCCTTCGTCCAGTTCAGCGAGTCGATCATCCTCGTGGTCACGAGATGCTGCCCGTTGGTCCGATCGAGCAGGATGAAGTGCCCGTTGCGGTTCGCCTGCGCGAGCAGCTTGCGCGGACGGCCGTCGTAGACGCCGTCGATGAGCACCGGCGTCTGCGCGGCATCCCAGTCGTGGGTGTCGTGCGGTGTGGCCTGGAAGTACCACGCCATCTTGCCGGTATCCGGGTTGAGCGCCACGATCGAACATGTATAGAGGTTGTCGCCTTCGCGGCTGCGGCCGGTGAGCACCGGATTCGGGTTGCCTGTTCCGAGGTAATAGAGGTTCAGCTCGGGATCGTACGTACCCGGGAGCCAGGGCATGCCGCCGCCGTTCGACATGGCGTACTCGTTCGGCCACGTCGCCGCCTCCGGCTCGCCGGGGCGCGGCGTCGTGTTCCAGCGCCATACCAGGTCGCCATTTTCCGGGTCGCGCGATTCGAGATACCCGGGGATGTCGAGCGCGTCGCCGCCGACGCCGATGATCACGTGCCGGCCGATGATGATCGGCGCGTTGGTCGAAAAGTACTCCCGCTTCATGTTGGCGATTTCGTGATGCCAGCGCTCCTTGCCCGTCGCGAGATCGAGCGAGACGAAATAGTTGTCGGGCGTCAGAAAGTACAGCCAGTTGCCGTAGATGCCGACGCCGCGGTTTCCGATGTGATCGCCGCCGCGGGTCTTCCATGCGAAGTGCCAGATCTCCCGGCCCGTTCGCGCATCGACCGCCCAGACATGGTCGGGTGCGGAAAAATAGAGCATGCCGTTCAGCAGCAGCGGAGTGGATTTGATGGAGGGCGGGCCGACGGCTGGCGGCGTCTCGGGCCCTTCACCCCCGAGCATCGCGCCGCTGCGCGAGGTATTGAGCCGGTACACCCACGCGAGCGTGAGATTCTTCACGTTGCCCGCGTTGATCTGTTTGAGCGTGCTGTATCGCCGGCCCGAGTAATCGCCGTGATACGTCGGCCACGCATCGACCGGCGGCTTCATCAGCAGCGCCGGATCGAGCATCGGTCCCTGCGCGGCAAGGCCGACGGCGACCAGACCGATCGCGACGACAAATACGATTGCCGATGGAGCGCCTGGCTTCAGCCGAGCGGGAGGGCGCCGCCTTCGCGCCGAAGGCGCTTCCGCCTGCGCTGACGCTCCGGCGGACCGCCGCAGCCTTGGCGGAGGCTGGTCGGCGAGCCACGCCGAAGCTCGCCTGAACAGCGAGCGGGCGGAGGCGGGCCCCTTCAATCGAGCCGGTTGCCTGCTGATCATTTCAGACTCGCCAGATACGCGGTCATGTTGTGCATGTCCGCATCGGTCCACTTCGTCAGCTGATCGACATGCGCCTGCAGCGGGTCGGTCACGACCACCTTCGGAACATCGCCGTTGCGCAACCAGGACCGCATGCGGCCGGAAGACGCTTCGTACAACGTCACTTCGAAGTCGGTCAGGCGGACCAGGGCGCCGCTCGCCGTCTCACCCGATGGTGTCGTGACCGACACCTTCATGGCGGTCGGTTCCGTGTACAACGGCGGCGGCGGTGGCCCACCCGGATTCGGCGGTCGGCCGCGCGGCAGTAACAGTCGCCCCTGCAAGGTGACCGGATCGTACTTGGCGCCGACGCCTCTGAGATTCCCTGCCGGCGAATGACACGTGCCGCACCGTCCCGCGCCGTTGAAGTATGCCTCGCCTGCCTGCTTGTCGCCGACCAGGATGTCGAGAATCTTGTACAGCCGCCGATTCGACGCGAAATAGATCGCGCGGTGCAGGAAGGTCGCGAGATCCGAGACCTGCGCCCGACTCAAGTCGAAGGGCGGCATGCCGCGATCGGGCCGGCCGACCGCGAGAAACGCGCCAAGCTGCGTCCCGTTGTCGTCGTTCTGTACCAGCTCCGACCGTGTGAGATCCGGTCCGCTCGCTGCGCCACGACCGGTCGATCCGTGACAGAAGCCGCACTGCGATGCCAGCAACTGCTGGCCGCGCTCGACCGCGGCAGGATCGAATTGCGGCTCCGGTGGTTGGGGCTGTTGGGCCTGAATCGAAACGAAGGACACAAAAGATACAAAGGACACAATGGGAAATGCCCCGAGGTTTTTCATGTTCAAGTCCGGCCGTCGTTAGTACAACGCAAATGTATACAACATGTCGCCCGCGGCGATGAGCACGTGCTGGCGGCCGTCGACCATATACGTTTCCGGCGCGTTCGTCACCTGGCCAATCTGCGTGTGCCACAGCACATTGCCATTGGCCGGATCGAACGCGACGAAGTTCCCCGACACGTCGCCGCCGAACAGCAGTTTGCCGGCCGTGGTCAGCAGACCCGGTGCGCCCCGCGTGGTGCCGACCGTGCGGAACCGGTGACGCCACACCGTGTTCCCGGTCTTGTAATCGATTGCGGAAATGTAGCTGCCCATCGTGCCGACGCCGATCTCGTCTTTGCCCCCGAGGCCCATCGCGCCGCGCGGGTCGGTTTCACTCAGGTAATACATGGCGTAGGTCTCGGACGTCGGCACGTAGAGCAGCTGCGTGTCCGGGCTGTAGGCCGGCGGCGGCCAGTTGGTGGCGCCGCCGTTCGCCGCCGAAACCAGCGCACCGGCGATGTGATGATCCTTTGCCGGCTCCCGCACCGGCTGGCCTTTCGCGTTCAGCCCCTTGGCCCAGTTGACCGTTTCGGAAAACTTGCTCGTCACCAGATGTTCCCCGGTGCGGCGATCGAGCGTGAAGTAGTAGCCGTTCCGGCTGGCGGTCAGCACCATCTTCCGCGGACCGCTGCCGCGGAAGTCGCCGTCGACGAGGACCGGCGTCTGCGCCGAATCCCAGTCGTGCGTATCGTGGGGCGAGGTCTGGTAATACCATTCCATCTTCCCCGTATCGACATTCAGCGCGACGATGGCGCAGGTGAACAGGTTGTCCATCCCTTCGCCGCGCGGCTTCGATGTGTACGCCGGCGTCGGATTGCCGGTGCCAAAAATATAGAGATGCGTCTCGGGATCGTAAACACCCGGGAGCCATGGGTGACCGCCGCCATGACGTGCCGCGTCGAGGCTCTTCCACGTCTCCAGCCCCGGATCGCCCGCGTTCATCGGCACCGTGTAGAAGCGCCACTGCTGCTCTCCCGTTTCGGGATCGAACGACATCAGATACCCGGGCGAATCGAGATCGTTCCCGGTGCCGACGATGATGTGATTGCCGATCGTCATCGGCGCCGAGGTCATGAAGTATTGCTGGCTGAACGGGGCGGCTTCCTTGTGCCACCGCTCATGTCCGGTCTTCGTGTCGAGCGAGACGAAATAATCGTCCGGCGTGACGAAATACAGATAGGTGCCCCAGATCGCCGCGCCGCGGTTGCCGATGTGGGTGCCGCCCTTTGTTTTCCAGAAGTAATGCCACAGCTCATGACCGTCGTGTGCATCGAGCGCCCACACGTTATCGGGCGCGGTGACGTACAGCATGCCGTTCACCATCAACACCGCGCCCTTCACGGTCGTCGCGCCAGCCACCGCGATGTCGCCGCTGCCTTCGCCGCCAATGACGGTCCGCGCCGCTGCCGCCGGGGAGCCTGGCCCGAACCCGCCGGCGCCCGGACCGCCCGTGAGTCTGGCGGCCCAGACGAGCGTCAGGTTTTTCACGTTCGACTGATTGATCTGGGTCAACGCGCTGTATCGCCGTCCGGTGTAGTCGCCCGAGTAGGACGGCCACGAATCGGCGAGCGGTTTCAACAGGGCAGCTGGATCCAAGCCGTCGCTGGCAGCCGCCGTAAAGCCGGAGGCGATAAGCAATAGAGCAGCGCCTGCGGCCATGCCGCGCGGTCCGCCACGCGGCATCGGCGCCTGTTCGCGCCGCCGTCGCTCGCAGAGCGAGCGTAGGCTGAAGGGCCCCGGCGCCAGTGCAAAAGCGCCTGCGGCCACAGCGCGCGGCGGACATGCGAATCCACCGCGCGGTGTCAGCGTCAGTTCGCGCTTGGCCGGGGCCCCCAACGCGGCAGCCGCGTTGGGGTGGAGGCGGTGGGGCCCCAGCGCCAGTGGAAGAGCGCCTGCGGCCACACCGCGCGGCGGACATGCGAATCCGCCGCGCGGTGTCAGCGTCAGTTCGCGCTGGGGGTGGGGCCCCAGCGCCAGTGGAAGAAACGTTCGAATCCGCGAGAACAGCGCGCCCATGATCATTTCAGAGTCACCAGAAACGCGGTCACGTTGTGAATGTCCGCATCGGTGTAGACGCCGAGCAGATCCCGGTGAGGCTGGAGCGGGTCGCGAACGTCCACCCTGGGCGTGTTACCGTTCGTGCGAAACGAACGGTGCGTTCCATCGGCCGTGATCAGCGACACCGTGAAGTCGTCGAGCCGATCGAGCTTCCCTGCCACCATCTCGCCTGATGGCAGCGTCACCGTCACCATGATGGGCGGCAGGGTGACCGGCGGTGGACCGCCGCGACTACCGCCGCTCCCCGGCATCAACCACGTCTGCTGCAGCAGGCGCTCGTCGGGGATTCGGCTCGCCAGGCCGCGCAGATCCCCCGTCGTCGAATGACACGATGCACACCGGGCGTTGAAGAACGCCTCGCCGGCCTTCGAATCGCCCACGATGATGCTCGGTGGTCGAAGGCGCGCCTCGTCATAGCCGGCGGCGCGGAAGCTGTGCACGAACGCCGCAACGTCCTTGATTTGATCGTCGCCCAGCGTGAACTTCGGCATCCCCGGGCGGCCGCTTCGCACGATCGGCGCGATGAGCTCCCCGTTTTGATCGTCGAGGACAGTCGACGATCGCAGCAGGCTCGGCCCGCCGTCGCCTCCACGCGTGTCGGCGCCATGACAGAACTGACAGTTGACGCCGTACAGCGCCTTCCCGCGCTCGATGGCTGCCGGATCGGCGGGCGCCCGATCAGGATACGCGTTGCGTGGTGACGTGATGGCGCCGCGTCCGCGGCCGCCCGGCGGTTGAGCGGGTTGAGCATGAAGCGTCGACGCCACTACGACGATCAACGCAGAAACCGCAGAACCCGAGGAGAAAAGTCTCCCTCTGCGGGTTCTGCGAGTTCTGTATCGAACGAAGTGACTCCGGATGGCTGACATGCGAAACCCTGACCCAATTCATCGGTTATGTAATCGGTTGCAGAGGCCTGTGTCCCGCAACAGCGATTCGTCACATAACTCCCGGGCGGGGCATCCCTCCTCCACCCCAACGCGGCTGCCGCGTTGGGGACCCCGGGGCTGGCTGCGTTGCTCGTCGCTAACATACTCCCGGTATGCGCGCTCCTCGCGCCTTGCCATCCGGGCGCCGTGCTCCGGGATTTATGCGACGACTCACTGTTACGGGACACTAGCAGAAGTCAGCCGGCGGCGACAACGGGTATGATGAGGAGCCAGCCACGTGCCGAATATTTACGAAGTGGCGAGACGGGCCGGGGTCTCGACGGCCACGGTTTCGCGCGTCCTGAGCCAGCCCGGCGTGGTCTCGCCCGACACGCGCATCAGAGTGTTGCGGGCCGTCGAACACCTCGGATACACGCCGAACGCTGCAGCCAAGAACCTGCGCACGCTGCGCACCGGCAAACTGCTCGTGACCGTTCCCGACATCTCGAATCCGTTCTTCTCGATCATCCTCCAGGGGATTGAAGACGCGGCGCAGCGCGAAGACTACGCGGTGCTCGTCGGCGACACGCAGCACGACGCCTGCCGTGAGGAGTGGTACGCGCAGATGCTGCGGCGGAAGGAGGCCGACGGCCTGATCTTTCTCGGCCATCGGCTGCCCAGGGAGGCAGCCACGTTCGCCGAGTCAATCGCGCCGCGGTGTGCGCCGGTCGTGAACGGCTGCGAGTTCAATCCCCGTCTCGGCGTGCCCAGCGTCCATATCGACAATGCCAAGGCGGCGTCGGAGGCCATGGATCATCTGTATCGTCTCGGGCACCGGCGGATCGGCGTGATTACCGGGCCCCTCGTGAGCCCGCTCAGCCGCGACCGGCTCGCCGGCGCCCTGGCGCGGGCGAAGAAAGGACGGGCTGAACGCGACGCCAGCGTGATGCATGGTGATTTTTCGATCGAGTCGGGTGCGGTCGCAGCGGAACGGCTGCTGGGACGCCGCGAGCGGCCCACCGCCATCTTCTGTTTCAACGACGAGATGGCCATGGGCGTGATCCAGACCGCGCGACGCCGGACTCTGCGCGTCCCGGACGATTTGTCGGTCGTCGGCTTCGACGACATCCGGTTCGCCCGATGCCTCGATCCCCCGCTGACGACGGTGGCGCAGCCGATGCGCGCCATCGGCGAAGGCACGGTGCGCCTGCTGCTGCACATTCTGAGCGGCGCGCCCGAACCGCCCGGGTCGGTGACGCTGCCGCATACCCTGACCGTGCGATCCAGCACCGCGCCGCCGCGCACAGGACTCTGAACGGGGCGCTTCGTTCCAGGGTGCTGGGCGCTTCGCTGCGGGGTGCATCGGCGCTTCGCGGCAACGTGCTTGGCACGTCGCTGCACGGTGCTCCGCACTCCGCCCCAAGGCGCTCGGCGCTTCGCGGCCGTTCAGCATGGTGCTCGGCGCTTCGCGGCATGATACGAGAGGCCGCCGACCAATCTTTCAACGACCCTAGGGCTGCCCCACCACTCAAGAGGGGAGACGACGTTGCCCGTAGCGCAGCCCTTCAGGGCTGCCCAGCACGCTGCAGCGTCAGTTTCGAAAGCACGCTACACCGTCAGTGTGAAGCACCGTGCAGATCCAGTGAACGAGCACCCTGCCGCGAAAGTCGAACCCCTACAGCGCCAGTGCCGTCCGGCCGATAAGCGATTTGTCATGGCTCTATCTCCAACGCCCGGTACTCTGCCCGAAACGGCCGCCGCCTCCGGCGATCGTGTGTCCGATCTCATTCAGAAGCTCGTGGCGGCGGCGACGGCCGAAGTCGAGAGCGCCGCGCAGCGGACCCGCGCTCAAGCCCAGATCGAAATCACCGAGCTTCAGCGAACGATCGCTCGCTTGCGCGACGACGTGCAGACGGAGCGCGACCGGCTCGAGGCTGCCAGCACCGAGCTGATTCTCGCGCGTGCGGCCGCATCGCAATTGAAAGAGGAACTCGAAGGCGAGCGCGTCGAGAAGGCCCGCTTTGCCGCGACGCTCGAAACCGTGCGGCTCGTCATCTCGGGCATCGACCCGGAGGTGGACGGCCCGGATCTCACTCCTCCTTCAACCTCGCACGCCGCGGAAGGCGACAACGAGCTGACGGACTCGGAATTCGACGCCGATCTGGGCCTCGCAGAATTCCAGTCCGGCGATCCAGTCGTGGCGACACGTCAATCGCTGCAGGCGGACGATATGCCGGATCGAGGCGCCGCGTCGCAGGCCGGCGCCGCCGGCCATCTCGCCCAGTTGCTGACTCAGATCGAGGAGATCTACCGATCCGATCTCAAGTCGTCGGAAGGAACGTCGGAGGTCGTGACGCGCCTCGCGGCGAATCTCGCGTATGCGCGCGACGCCTATGGCCGGCGCCTGGATTCGGCGGACGGCGACGACGTGACGCCGTTCGATCGGCAGGTGGCGGCCCTGCGGAATGCGCGATCTGGTACCCCGTTCGGGCGGCATCTGGCCATGGCCCTTCGTGTGTCAGCAACCGATCACCGCCCGAATGACCTGCAGGAAGAAGCCTGCTGATCGTCAGTCAACGAACGCCCAACAGGACCTCCATCGTCAACTGATCGAGATGCTCGTAGGCCATTCCCCGCTTCGCCAGTCCGGCGCGATCGAAGGTGGTCGCGAGCAGCGCCTCCCGGTGACGCGACGAATGCGGCGCCGGAATCGCCACCTCGGAACCGCCTGCCTTGCCGTCCATCTCTGACAGCAGGCCCTGAATCTCCGGATCCGCATTCCAGCGCCTGGCGCGCTCGCGCAGGATGAGATACGTGCGCATGCAGCCGCGGGCGAAATCCTTGACCCCCTCGAGATCTTCGGTTCGATACGCGTGCGCATCGAAGTGCCGCGGTCCGGCGTAGCCGACGTCCTCGAGGAACTTCACGAGCCAGAAGGCGGACTTCACGTTGGCCGATCCGAACCGGAAGTCCTGATCGTACCGGCCGGGCATCTGGTCGTTCAGATCGATGTGAAACAGCTTGCCGGCCTCCCAGGCCTGCGCCACCGCGTGCAGCACGTTCAGACCGGCCATCTGCTCGTGCGCCACTTCCGGATTCACGCCGACCATCTCCGGGTGCGCGAGCGTCTCGATGAATCCCAGGTACGCGCCCGTCGTCGCCATGTAGATGTCGCCGCGCGGCTCGTTGGGCTTCGCCTCGAGCGCAAACTTGAAGCCGAAATCGCGCTCGATCGAGTACTCGCACAGGTAATCGACCGCTTCACGGAGACGCTTGATCGCTTCGTCGGGACGCCGGCACGCGTCGGTTTCGGTGCCCTCGCGGCCTCCCCACAGCACGAAGATCTTCGCGCCAAGCTGTGCCCCGAGATCCATCGCGGTCATCGTCTTCTGCAGCGCGTACGCACGGATCCGGCGGTCGTTTGCGGTAAACGCGCCATCGCGGAACACGGGGTCGTAGAACAGGTTCACGGTCGCCATCGGCACCACGATGCCGTGCCGTTCGCACGCGCCGGCAAACTCCTTCACGATCCGGTCGCGCTCGGCTGCCGCCGCGTCGATTGGGACCAGATCGTTGTCGTGCAGGTTGACGCCCCACGCCCCGATCTCCGCAAGCATCGCGACGGCGGCGGTCGGCGGAAGCGGATCCCGGACCGCATCACCGAATGGATCGCGGCCGCGGTTGCCGACCGTCCACAATCCAAACGAGAACTTGTCTTCACGACGGGGCGCGTACGGATCAGACATAGTCATTGCGTCCAGCTAAAGCCGTTACGTCCGGCTAACCGCCTTCGCCAAGGCGACGGCGGTCCGCCATAGCTTTGAGCGACGGCGGAAGCCGGACACTACCAGAGACCTCGTCCGGCTAAAGCCGGACACTACCGGAAACGTCGACACGTGGTTCATTGCGACCGGCGATTTGTCCGAGAGCCGGATAGACGCGCCGATACGCTTCGTACCGGTCGTTCATGACGCTGACAGCGTCCGGCTGCGGCGCCACCGTCCCGGCCGCGCGCACGACTGCCTCACAGGCCCGATCGACGGTTGTCCAGATGCCCGCACCGACACCGGCCAGCAGCGCGGCGCCGTACGCGGCCCCTTCCTCGACGGCCACGGTTTGAGCCGCGTAGCCGTACACATCCGCCTGGATTTGCCGCCACAGCGCGGATCGCGCACCGCCGCCACCAAGCACGACCCGCTCGACCGGCACCGCGAGCTCGGAAAAAATGCTGAAGGTATCGCGGAGGCTGAAAGCGACGCCTTCCATCACGGCGCGGATGACGTGGCCGCGGCCGTGGCTCGCCGCCAGACCGAGCAGCGCCCCGCGAACATCCGGATCGCAGTGCGGCGTCCGCTCGCCCATCAGGTACGGCGCCCCCAGGACGCCATCGGCCCCCGGCGCCACGCTAAGGGCTTCGGCACTCAATTCCTCATAGGTCGGGGGGGCCGGGAAGGTCGGGTGGGTCAGGGAAGTCGGGGGGGTCGGGGCGGTCGCGGGGGTCAGAAGATCGCGAAGCCAGCGCAGCGACAAGCCCGCCGCTTGCGTGACACCCATCACGTGCCACCGGTCCGGAATGGCGTGACAGAAGGTATGCAAGCGACCCTTCGGATCGATCGCCGGGCGGTCGGTCGCCGCGAAGACGACCCCCGACGTGCCAATCGTGACGCTGACGGCGCCGGGTCGCGTGATCCCCATCCCGATGGCGCCGGCCGCCTGGTCCCCGGCCCCGGCAACGATTGGTGTGCCTTCGCGGATGCCCGTGGCGGCAGCCGCCTCACGTGACAAGCGTGCGCAGATTTCGGGCGACTCGAACACGTTCGGAAGCAGACCTGCGTCGATGTCGGCCTGGGCAAGCATGTCGGCTGACCACCGGCGCCGCGCGACGTCCAGCATCAAGGTGCCGGACGCATCCGCGACGTCAGTCGCGTACTCGCCACTCATCCGGAATCGCACATAGTCTTTCGGCAGCAGCACGTGGCGCACGCGGCCCCACACGTCGGGCTCGTTCGATCGGACCCACAGCAGACGCGTCAGCGTGAAGTTCGTCAGCGCCGGATTGGCCGTCAACTCGATCAACCGGTCCGCGCCAACCGTCGTCTCGAGCCAGCGGCATTGCTCGCCCGTCCGCTGGTCGCACCAGATGATCGCGGGCCTGAGCGCCTCGCCCGCGGCATCGAGCAGGACCGCGCCGTGCATCTGTCCGGACAGCCCGATCGCGCGAATGGCATCCGCCTGAATGCCGCTCCCGGTGAGCACCCGTCGAATCGCCTCCTGGCACGCACGCCACCAATCGGGTGGATCCTGTTCTGCCCATCCGGTGTGGAGCGACCTGAACGCCGCATGCTCCGCCGACGCCGCTGCAACGACGCGGCCCTCGTTGTCGACGATGAGCGCCCGCGATCCGCCAGTGCCGATATCGATACCGAGAAGAGCCATACATCAAATCCGGTGATTCGACCCCCTAGACATCTTCTAAAGCCGATGTCTGTGCGATTGAGACAAGTTTTCGGCTTTAGAAGCTGTCTTAGTTGCGGTTCGTGCGTTCTTCGTGGCTTCGCGTCTTCGTGGTTGCATTTTAAGTTCTGCGCGGATCACCGCAGTACGCCGGCAACAGGTGCCGTCACTTTTCCCGTCGCGGCCCATTCCGTGCCGCGTTGCAGCGTGACGACAAAATCAGGCGAGCTCATGGCGACGACGTCGTGGCCTTCGGTCGTATGGAAAACTCGACCCTTGCCGTACGTGAGAGCCAGGAGGATGGGTTCATCGCGGTGCGTTTGCTCCGAGTATGCCGTCGCGAGAATGGTCATGTTCCTGCCGGGCCCTCGCAGTCTCGCGTACAGCTCGTCGGTGTCGTGCGTCCATTTCTTCGGGAGGCCGCGTGTGACCGGATGATCCCCGTTGCGGACGACCACCTCGAACGGCGCGCGGGCACCGTGAGTGCCTGCCGGTCCGGGAGCCTCGTCTTTCACGATCGCGTCGTCCTTGTAATACCAGTACGGGCCTGCACGCTCGTCGCGACTGCCCCAGCCGCCGACGCCGATCATCTCGTTGAACTCCGGCCAGTTCGCAAACGCATTGTCCGCCGCGTGGACGGAAACGACGCCTCCGCCCTCCGATACGTAGCGCTGAAAGGCGGCTCTCGTGGCGGGCGGCCACAGGGGCGCGTCGCCGGTAATCCCGGTGTTGTAGTTCAGAACGACCACGTCGTACTGTTTCCAGTCGGGCGCGAACGTCGCGAGATTCGCGTTGTCGACGGTCACCGTCGTCGTGACGAAGATCCGCGCGTCGTCCAGCGCCTTCCGGATGACCGGCGACGTGGCCTTC
>QHWF01000910.1 GCA_003222455.1 Acidobacteriota bacterium | reverse complement strand
GCTGCGCGTGGACCATCGCGGCGCCTCGATGGCCTGCTGGATGTTCATGCCAAAGTCCACCACGTTCATCAGCGTCTGAATCGTCCGCATCACCTGATCGTCGCCGCCAGGGCTGCCCGTGATCATGAACGGCTGGCCGTCCTTCATGACGAGCGTGCTCTGGAGCGTGCTGCGCGGCCGCTTGCCGGGTTCGAGCGCGTTCGGCTCGCCCGGCACAAGTGAATAGTAGTCGCCGCGGCAATTGAAGATGATGCCGGTCTGGGCCATGACCACGCCGGTCCCGAATCCGCTGTGCAGGCTCGGCTCGAAGCTCACCATGTTGCGATCCTTGTCCACGAGCGCGAGATAGCTCGTGTCGCCCTCGTGATCGCTCTCCCCTTCCAGGTTGACGTGAACCTGACGGTCCGCCTGATCGCTGGTCTTCGGCGCCGGCGATCCGGGCCGCAGCTCCAGCGACGCCTGCTGCGGCGCAATCAGCTTCCGCCGCTCGCGCGCGTAGTCCTTCGACAGCAGGCCGTCGTACGGAATCTTGACGAAGTCCATGTCGCCCATGAACTTCTCGCGGTCGGCCATCGCCAGCTTGATCGCTTCGATGCTCGTGTGAATGTAGTCGGGACTGTTCAGTCCCATCTTCTTCACGTCGTACCCTTCGAGCAGGTTCAGCGCGATCAGCTCGGCCGGTCCCTGGCTGGCGGACGGGTTCTTGTACACCTGATACCCGCGGTAGTCGACCGACACGGGTGTCTCAATCTTCGCCATGTACTCCGCGAAATCTTCGTAGCGGAACAGTCCGCCGTTGTCTTCGGAGAACTTCGCCATCTCGCGCGCGATGTCCCCTTTGTAGAAACGATCACGCGCCGCTTTCAGCGCCTCTTTCCGTCCTTTCGACGCCGCCGCTTTTTCGGCTTCGATCAACTTCCGCAGCGTCCTTGCCAGATCAACGTTCTTGAAGACATCGCCCGGCTGCGGCGCCTGACCGGCTGGCATGTAGACGCGCATCGTGGACGGGTATTGGCGGATCTTGCGCGCGTTCGCGATCGCGCGCGCAAGCCTCTCGCTCAGCGGGAATCCGTCTTCCGCAAGCTGGATCGCCGGCTGCAACACCTGCTCGAAGCTCATCGTGCCCCACCGGTCGAGCAGCAAGTACCAGGCATCGACGACGCCCGGAATGCCGCCGGCCAGCAGGCCGTCGCTGTTCGGCAGCTTGCCGCCGTTGTTCTTCTGATACCACTCGATCGTCGCCAGTCTCGGGGCACGTGGCTCGGCATTGATCGAAACCACACGCTTCGCCTTCGCGTCGTAGAGGAGAATCACGGCGTCGCTGCCGACGCCATTCGACGGAAAATCGGTCACCGCCAACGCGGCCTGGCCCGCGACCGCCGCATCGAAGGCGTTGCCGCCCGCCTGAAGGATGCGACGTGCGGCTTCGGTCGCCTCGGGTTTCATCGAGGTGACTGCCGCCTGCCTGCCCCGAATAACCGGTCGCATCGTCGACGACCCGGTCGCGGCGTCGTCCTGGGCAAATGCACCGGCAGCGCATCCGAGCACGAACGTGGCCGCCAGAAACGACGTGACTGCCTGTGGGAACGCTCGGTACGAGAAACGCATATGGCACCTCGCGGGGCAAACAGGGTTTGCCTGTCAGAAAAGCTCAGCGGATGATAACGGAATTCGGCGGCGATGAGGCGGAGGGCATGAAAGATCGCTGGCCCCCGAAGTGCATGGAAGCGGGACGGAGGAAGCGATGAAGCTGATCGGTGTGCTGCTCATTGTGTTCGGCGTCGTGGCTCTGGCGGCGGGAGGCATCCGATACACGACCCGTGAGAAAGTGCTGGATCTCGGGCCAATCGAAGCGACGACCGAGAAACACCGGGAGATTCCGCTGTCGCCGATCGTCGGCCTGGCGTCGATTGCCGGCGGCATCGCGATTCTGGTCGCCGGGTCGCGGACGCGCGTATGACCATCGACGACTTCCGGGCCAGCCTCTCGGCAGCGGATCCGCCGGCCGTATCGGCCGCACTGCGCGCGCTGTGGCACGACGCTCGCGGCGACTGGAACGCGGCGCACACCGTGGCCCAGGCCATCGACGGGCCGACCGGCGCCCGGGTGCACGCATACCTGCACCGCAAAGAAGGCGACCTGGCCAATGCCGGGTCGCCACGCGGAGCAGCCCGTCGCAACGGATTCGCTGGCGGCGGAATGGGAACGACTCGTCGCGGAGCTGCTCGAGGGTTGAAGACTGAATGACCGGTCCGCACTACATGAGCTGCAGTCAAACATCGTAGCAGAGTGAACAAAGACGCTAGATGGCGGCGGTTGCGCTATTGGGTGACCCGTCCACTCGAGCTCACGGACAGCGCAAAGCCCGGCTCGTCGCCATTACCGGGCGTGGTCGTGTTCTGCACGAGCTCGACGTCATTCGCGAACACGTTGCGGACGACCGCACCGGTGGGGTTCTGGTCGCAAAAGTTCTGATCGTTGACACGGAACGTCACGCGAGCGTCAACCGGCACGTCGGTGAACGTGATTTCGTAGCGATCCGGTGGCATCGGCTGCAACGGAACTGTAGCGAAGTTCCGCCAACTCGGATGCGTGTGCGTG
>QHWF01000912.1 GCA_003222455.1 Acidobacteriota bacterium | reverse complement strand
ACGAAGAAGAGAACATCTTCTGGCCGCTGAAAGCATGCACTCACGTGTTTGTCGCCCGGCTATCTGTGCGCGCTGTGTACCATGGCGATCGGCGCGACGCCGGCCGCATGTTCGTAATCCACCCGAATCAACGCGCGGACTCTCGCGAGCGTCTCCTGAACGTCGGTCCGATCGCGTCCACACACCAGCACGTGCCCGGGACGGCTCCGGCCGTCGTGAACGTCGTCAATGAAATCGCCGGCCCGACGCTCGACACAGGCGTCGATCACACCCGGCAGCTGCCGCGCGGCGTCAACACCGTGTACGGCGGTCACCCGGCCTCGCGGGAACAGCAGGAAGTGCAGTGCGCCGTGACCCGCGTGCGTCGGCTCGATCGGTGTCCGAAGACCGAGCGCCTGCCGTATGACGACCCGCACCACGTCCACACCGGTGAGCGCCGGCATCAAATGCGTGGCCACCTTGCTTCCGCATCCGCGAATCGCGAATTCGATCAAGTACACGGTTCGAGTGTCGTCCGAGACGAGAAACTCGATATGCAGGATGCCGCTCGTCACGCCGAACCCGCTGACGATGCGCTGGACGAGCGCTTCGAGACTGGCGCGCACCGGCGCCTCGAACGCGCCGGGATATCGAAGCTCGAGGTCGTACCGATCCGGCAGCGGCGACTTGGTCTTGTCGCAGATGCCGAGAATCACTATCCGGCCGTCCTGCACGAGCGTTTCGATCGAGCCCTCGGTCCCCAGGAGAAATTGCTCGATCAGCGCCTCGCCGGCGCGCGACACTTTCAGCGCATCCGAAACGGCCGGTGCGATGTCGGCCTTTCGATCGATCCATCGGACACCACGGCTCGAACAGTTGTCCACAGGCTTGACGATGGCAGGCAGCGCGTGGCCGTCGATGAGGGCCACAGCGTCGTCGATGGATCGCACGCGGCGATACCACGGGCACGGAATCCCGGCAGACTCGCTGCGCTGGCGCATCTTGAACTTGTTGGTGGCATCGTCCGCCAGGCGACATGCGCGGCCGTCGGGACGCCGATGTCTGCTGCCGTCAGCACGCCGTCGACATGCGCACGGCGAGCGAGCGCGAGAGTTGCCTCACAATCCTTCAAGTCGATTGGTACGAAATGGTCGGCTTCGCCGCGCGCCAGCGCGGACGGTGACCAGTCGGTGACCCATGTCTCGAGCCGGAGCTGGCGTGCACGACGAACATATTCGAGCTGCCAGAGACCGCCGCCGAGAATGAGCAGCCGTTTACCCGAGAGATCGGGATCGCCGCCGTCCATGAACGGCTGAACGCGATCGAGACCGTTCGCCATCAGCCTGACGCTGGGAGTTCGTCGAGAATCTCTGTGTCTCGGTGTCTCCGTGGCTGATTTATCCTCTGTGAGCTCATGCTTGCTCTATCTCTGCGGACCCCGCGTTCGATCGTGATTTCGCCAGCCACGACGATCAACGCAGAACTCGCGGAACCCGCAGAGAACACGGGTTTTGTTCTGCGAGTTCTGCGGCTTCTGCGTTGAATGGCGGGCCGTGTGGCGGCGTCAGTCAGCCGGAAACAGGCGCGCCAGGTTTCCAAACGCGATGTTGGCCCACTTCCCGGCCGAGCCCTTCGGCCAGGTGTTCGGCGCGGGCAAACGCGTCGGCGGGCGTGTATTCCGGCATGTCGGATCCGATCACGATGCGTTCATCGAGCCGGCGCATCACCCAGCGGATGTCGGCATCGAGAGCGCTCCCTTCGTAATGCATCAACGTGAACGACAGATCGAGCACGAGCGTCGGGTGCAGCCGAACGATCTCCGCGAGCTCGAGCAGCGCCGCGCCACCGGCGTGCAGCAGAACGATTGCGGCGCCCGCGCATTCGTGGGCGACGCGATCGACGATATCGGCGGCGTGACCGGTAGCGTGAGGACGCTGACGAAACAAGGTGTCGAGAAACACAATCAGGCGGTGCTTCGATGCCGCGCGAATGGCCTGCAGGCACGGCGCGCCCACAGGATCGTAGCCGTTCAGTCGTGGATGGAGCTTGATGCCGGCAAAACCGTCGCCGGCGATCGCAGCCACCTCCTCAAGAACCGCGTCGTCGTGCGGACACCGTGAAGGATCCAGGCCGGCGATCGGTACGAGACGTCCGTTCGAAGCGACAGCGCACTCCAGGACGTACTGGTTGTCGACGACACCAGGAAGGCCGACAAGACAGGCTCTCGCGATCGCCGCGCGGTCGAGCTCCAGCATCAGGCGCGCATGGCTCGCATCGCTTCTGCGGTTCATCCACCGGCCGTCTCTCGTCACGTGCACGAGCGAGTCAAACCGCCTCACAACCACCTTCCGGCCGCAACAGATCGGGCACATGAAACCGAGCCCGACCCACCCGACCCACCCGACCCACCCGACCCACCCGGCCTACCCGGCCTACCCGACCCGGACGGCGTTGCCGATGGCGGTGTTGGCCGCGAGCCGATTGACGGCAAACAGCAGCATCCAACGGCCGGCAAAGGTGGTCCAGCGCAACGGCGCATCGGGATCGATCGGCGCGACGCCGTGCGGGCATGCGGCGTTGAAGTAGATGACGTCGCCGGGTTCGGCAACGTCATCGATCAGAAGATCGCGGCCGTCGGCCATCGCGACGAACAAGCCGCCGGCGTGAAAGTCTGTTCCCTTGCGCGACATCTGCATGATCGGAACCGTCAGCTGATGGTAGTCGACCGGATCAGCATGACGATTCAGGAATCCTCCGCCGCGTGGATACACCTGGAACGCCAATCGTGCGGTACATCCGTCCTGCGGGCGAGCACCCAGGAAACTTCCGGGCGGCAGCCCGCTGAGGCAGTTTTTCATGTGGTAGATCGAGGCGCAAACCGTGAACAGATCGAACGGATCCTGGTTCCAGGGAAAGAACACGAACTGATGGAAGCAGCCTGGCACGTAGGCGCGGCTGTCGTTCCGGTTCATGCGGTGGAAATTCGGCGCGCCCGCTTCAATCGGGACGTAATTGGGCAGGGATCCCCGTCCGACGCCCGTCAGGTACTCGCGAAGCTCCTCCAGGAATTCGGGCGCGAACTGCCGTCGCGCGATGTAGATGTCGCCGGCGGCGATGTTGTCCCTGACCTGCTGAAGGCGATGCGGATCATCCAACAGCGCCGCATGATCCTCGATCCAGTGGAGGTCTCTGCCCGCGGCGACCGTTGACGTTTGTGCACTCATTTCATCACCTGCTCACGAGGACGGCTGCCGGCGGTCACCTGCCAGTACCCCATGGCGACGAGGACGCGTCGAAAAACGGCGTCCAGTAGTGAAACGCATCGTTGTGCAGCAGCCACACATCGAGCGGCCGCGCCGCCATCGCCAACACGCCAGCGGATACCACGAGGGCCAACGTACGCCGCGGTTGCGCGGCGATGGCCACGTAGAAGGGCCCTTCGAAGAGGAGCGGGACAGCAGCCACGACGAGGGCCACGCCTGCCGCGCTGTAGAACCTCCCATCGCTCGCTTGCATCACCCAGAACAGCGGCGCGTTGAGAAACAGGGGCCACGCGAGCAGCAGCGTGCGCAGACGCTCATGACCGGCGGCGACCGCCAACGCCATGGTGGTCAGCAGGAACACGACCAGCGGCGCGCGAGGCACGATCTGGAACAGGGACTGCTGGAGATCGGTCGCATGCCCCGGCCACACATCGCCGCCGAGGAACCGCAGCATCTTGTCGTACAGCATGATGACGAAATGCCCCGGAAACGTGAGCCAGAATTTGAGAACCTCGCGTGTGGCGAAGTTGCTCGCCGCCTGCGATGTCGGCTCGAACGGCGTGTGCTTCGTGATCCAGTTGAAATACGCCGCGTCGGAACAGGTCGAGGCGAACCGGCTCGGCACCTCCCACAGGCCGCACATCAGCGTCGCCCCGATATTGGCGGTGGTCGGCACGAACTCCCTCGTGTACTGCATTTTGTAGCTGGCCCAACTGACGCCGATTGCGGCAGCCAGCACGATGGGAATCATCAGCCTCGGACTGCGCCAGTAGACCACCAG
>QHWF01000058.1 GCA_003222455.1 Acidobacteriota bacterium | reverse complement strand
TCTCCGGACGTTTCGTTCGAGGCGCTGGCAACGCTGGGCTGCGCGGTGGTGACTGGAGTCGGCGCTGTGAGGAATGCGGCGCGCGCCGCGCCGGGATCGACGGTCGCGGTGATCGGCGCGGGCGGCGTCGGTTTGAACGTCGTGCAGGGCGCCGCCATGTCGGAGTGCCGGACGATTGTCGCGATCGACATGCGACCGGCGCCGCTCGCGATCGCGAAACGGTTCGGCGCCACGCATGCGATTTCAGCCGGGGACCACGTCATCGATGCCGTTCGCAGCCTGACGGATGGACGCGGCGCCGACGTCGTCTTCGATACGGTCGGCCTGCAACAGACGCTCACCGACGCGCTCGCCTGCACGCGCAAAGGCGGCACGGTTGTGCTGACCGGCCTGGCGCGCGGCGACACACAGTCGTCGTTCCCGATGTTTCCGTTCGTCATGCAGGAGAAACGACTGATTGGATCGGTTTACGGATCGGGACAGCCGTCGCGAGATATCACCGATCTGGTCGCCTTGTACCAGGCCGGACGATTGAAGCTCGATGAACTGGTTGCGCGGACCTATCCGTTGAGCGCCGTCAACGACGCGCTCTCGGCATTGGCGGCGGGTGACGGGGCGAGAGGCGTTATACGATGGTAGTCATTGGTCATTGGTCATTAGTCATTAGTCGTTCGACCGACCAACGACCAACGACCAACGACTATGATGTTCGTCCTCGGATTCGGTGGCGCGGCCATACTTGCATCGCTGGTCTTGTCCGCCGCAGCTGATGTTGTATCGAAGGGTCACGTCACAATAGCGTGATCAGGAGGCGAGTCACGGGAATGGCTGGACCAATTGATCACAGCATGACGACGACGGCGTTCGCCCTGGACGGGTATCGGACGACACACAATCTCGGTGTCGTCCGGGGCGTTACCGTGCGCTCGCGGTCGGTGTTCGGGACCATCGGCGCCTCGCTGCAGACGCTCGTAGGCGGGAATATCACGCTGCTGTCGGAGCTGTGCGAAAAAACGCGGGCGGCCGCCTTTGAGCTGATGCTCGATCACGCCCGGGAATTTGGCGCCAACGCGGTGATCGGCATCCACTACGATGCCACCGAAGTCATGCAGGGCGTGACCGAGGTGCTCTGCTACGGGACAGCCGTTATCGTCACGCGCGTGACCTGAGCGTCACGGTGCGATCACCGCTGATTGGCGTGACGAACGTGGCGGGGTATGCGATCTTCCGATCGCGTCGGTGATCCGCGGATCGCCGCCGCCCGGTTCAGCGCATGCCGCCGGTGGTCGGCTTCCGTGGCGTGCCTGCCGCCGTGTCGGCCACACACGCGAAATTCACCGCGTCGTCGGTGCTGCCGGAGCCTTTCCAGCGCGCGACCTGCGGATACATGCAAAGCGGCCGGGTGCGGTCGATCTTTCCATTCGTGCTGTGTGTGGCGACGATGCGATCGGGGGCGACGCCTTTTTCCACCCATTGCTCGAGCGCGGACAGCATGTCGAACTGGTTCGGTCCGGGACCACCGCTGCAGTGGCCCATTCCCGGCGCCAGGAAGAAGCGGTAGAAGTCGCGTGCCTTTTCAAGCCCGCCCATGGCCCTGGCAACGGCCTCGTAATATGCCACCGTGTCCTGCGGCGGTACGACCGGGTCGGCCCACCCGGTGTACATCAGCAGCCTGCCGCCGCGCTTCTTGAACGGACTCAGGTCGCGGTCGACCGCCGCCATGAACGGCAGCTTCTGTTCGGCGTATGCGAGATCCCGGTCCCAATCGATCGAGCGGTAGTCCCAGTTCGGATCGTGGAAAAGGAAATAGCGGAACAACCCGACGCGCATCGGCTCCTGCGGATCCATGACGTACTGGCGCCAGCTCTGGATGGCCGAGTCGCCGAAGCCCTCGCTGCCGCGCGACCACCCCGCGTAGATTTGCTCACCGGTGCGCGGGCTCTTCGCCCCTTCGTACATTTTCCGCGCGGCGTCCACTTGCGCGCCGGTCAGGCACGAGGCGTCTTCGTTTCCGCCATTCGGACTCCGGCAGAGCAGTTTGCCGGGATCGAACGTGCACCGGCGCGGATCGTCGATGACGCCGTCCTTCACGCCGTCGGTGCCGTCGCACGCTTCGACGGACGCTTTCGTCAACAGCGACAACTTGTCGGCCGGGATGATCGGCGCGCCATCCCGGCTGTGCGTGACGATCCACGAGTGCAGAAACCCGAACGTCTGACGAATGCGGTTGTTCGCGGGATCGCCGGCGACAATACCGTCGTAGTCGTCGGGAAAGCGCTGCGCTTCGGACAGCGCCTGGTGACCGCCGCTCGAACAGCCGACGAAATAGGCATGCTCCGCGAACCGGCCGGTATGGTTGCGCACGATCAATTTCGCGTTCTCGGTCATCACGTGAATCGATCGATACGCCCAGTCGACGATTTTCTCGGGGTGACCTTGACCGAATTTCATGTCATCGCCGGTGTGTCCGGTGTCGGTGCTCGCGGCCGCGTAGCCACGGCGCAACGCCGTGGCCAGCGCGGTGTAGCCGATCGCACCCGAATAGCCGCCGTTTCCGACACCCTGGAACTTACCGTTCCATGCGTCGGCCGGCGGCATCCAGACTTCGAACCTGATCTCCGAGTCGCTCGTGGGCCGTGCGACCGCTTCGATGCGGCAGAACGCGGGCAGCACGATCTCCTGTCGCGCGCCAGGAACCGTGAACGGTCCCGCCGGCACGGCCGTCGCCGATCGAATACTGACGCCTGGCACCGTCAGCGCCGCCAGGTTCTCACAGGCGGTCCCGTTCGAGGCCGGTGCGGTTGCGGCGAACGTCGTCGGCACCATCGCGAGCACGAGAGCGGCCGGAACGTGGCGGGTCATGAATCCTCCGTTCGGGGGGATTATACGCAACGCACGAACTATGAGCGCGTCCGCCGTTGAACGCAAAGGCCGCGAAGGCCGCAAAGAAATCCTGTTCTTACTCTGCGTCCTTTGCGAGCTCTGCGTTCGATCGTGACGTCTCTAGGGGTACTGGGGACTGACGCTGCACGGGTGCTGCAACGCGGCTGGCTACACCGTCAGCACCACTTTGCCTTTCACCTGGCGGCTGGCCATCAGGGCGAGCGCCTCTGACGCGCGTTCGAGCGGGAAGGTGGCCGTGATGTGGGGTGCGAGCCTGCCCTCGGAAAACCAGCGGCCAAGCTGGCTGATGCTTTCGGCGAAGCGCTCGGGCTCGCGTCTCGTGAACTCGCCCCAGAACACACCGACAATGGCGCATCCTTTCAGCAGGGTCAGGTTCAACGGGATCCGCGGAATCTCTCCCGCGGCGAACCCGACAACGAGGAGGCGCCCGCGCCAGCGCAGCGATCGCAGGGCCGGTTCGGTGTAGGCGCCGCCAACCGGATCGAACACCACGTCGATGCCGCTGCCGCCGGTGATGGCGGTGATGCGCTCGCGTACATTCTCGGTCGCGTAGTTGATGATTTCGTCCGCTCCATGTTCGCGGCACACCGCCAGCTTGTTGTCCGTCGAGGCGCAGGCGATCACACGTGCGCCAAGCGCCTTGCCGATTTCAATCGCCGCGATTCCCACGCCGCCGGCCGCCCCGAGCACCAGCAGGGTTTCGCCCGGTTGGAGGACGCCGCGGTCACGCAGCGCATGATCCGAAGTCGCGTATGTCATGCCGAACGCCGCGGCACGCTCGTAATCCATGCCGGCCGGAATCCTGTTCACGCGCCTGGCTTCGGTTTTTACCTCCTCGGCGAAGGCGCCGTACAGGGTGAACGCCATCACGCGGTCGCCGGGTGTGAAGCCTTTCACCTCAGGGCCGACCGTCTTGATGGTGCCCGCAACCTCGCTGCCGGGCGAGAACGGAAGCGGCGGCTTGAACTGATATTTGTTCTGAATGATCAGGACGTCTGGAAAATTGAGGCTCGCGGCCCTGGTCGTGATGACCACTTCACCCGGACCGGCGATGGGCGAGGCGACCTCTTCGACAGTGAGCGATTCCGGAGGACCGTAGGCGTTACAGACGACGGCACGCATAGCTCGTGAATCTGGTAATTTACCAGATTCACCAATGAGCAGATTCGAGGAATCAGTGAGTGACGTCATCCGAGAAACGGGAGCGCGCTGTCGCAACTGGGGCAAATGGGGCCCGGACGACGAGCGTGGGACGCTCAACTACATCACGCCGGACCACATCGTCGCAGCGGCCCGGCTCGTGAAACGCGGGGCGGTGTTCTCGCTCGCCATACCGTTCAACGCGAAGGGACCGCAGATCAATCAACCGCGGCGCTTCAACCCGATTCACCGGATGATGATCACCGGCCCCGACTGCACGACGGGTGCGATCAGGTTTCCGGGCGGCGTCGGATTCAGTGACGACATGGTGATCATGCCGCTCCAGTGCGCGACGCAGTGGGATGCCCTCGGCCACTGCTTCGAGGACGGCCGGATGTACAACGGCTACGACGCCAATGAGGTCTCGAGCCGGGGCGCGAAGCGGAACGGCATCGACAAGGTCGCGCAGAGCCCCGGCGGCATCGTGGCGCGAGGCGTGCTGCTCGATGTTCCGCGCGTGAAGCAGTTGGAGTGGCTGGATCCCGGCTACGCGATCACCGCGGACGATCTCGACGCGGCCGTGGCGGCCGAGCGCGTCAGGATTCTGAGCGGTGACGCGCTGCTGGTGCGCACGGGACACATGGCGCTCTGCCGCCATCGCGGCGGCTGGGGCGATTATGCCGGCGGCGACGCGCCCGGGCTCTCGTTCCACACGGCGGACTGGATCCACCGGCACGAGATCGCCGCCGTGGCCACCGACACCTGGGGCATGGAGGTGCGGCCGAACGAAATCCCCGATTCGTTCCAGCCGCTGCACCAGGTGTGCATTCCCAACATGGGGCTGACCATCGGGGAGATCTTCTTCCTCGACGATCTCGCAGACGACTGCGCCGGCGACGGTGTCTACGAGTTCCTGTTCGTGGCGCCACCGTTGCCGATCACGGGCGCGGTTGGATCGCCGATCAATCCGCTGGCAGTCAAATAGCACGAAGGACACAAAGGATACGAAGGACACAACGCCGAAGATTCCTGTGCAGCGCTGATATTTTGTGTCCTTGGTTTCCATAGTGTCCTTCGTATCTTTCGTGTTACGCAGGTTCGCCAGCCGTGACGGGTATGCACTGCCCCGAGATATTGCGCGCGAGATCGCTGCACAGGAAGGCGGCGAGCGCCGAGATGTCGTCGGCAGTCGACATCCGCCGGAGCGGCGACCGGTCGATGAACGATTGCCGCACGCGATCCACCTCAATCCCGCGCAGTTCGGCCTGGCCGGCGATGGCGCGGTCGATGCGATCGCCCGCCACCGCACCGGGCGCAATCGCGTTGACGGTGACGTTGTGGCGGCCGAGCTCGATCGCGAGGCCGTACGTCATGCCGATTTGTCCCGCCTTGGCTGCACAGTAGCCGACGCGATAAGGGAGTCCGCGGCGCCCGGCCATCGACGCGATGTTCACGATGGCGCCGCGGCCGGCCGCGATCATCGCCGGGACGGCGAATCGCGCGCAGAGATAGGCGCTCGTGAGACAGGAGTTGATCGTGTAGAACCACTCGTCGACCGTATAATCCTGCACCGGCCGCGTGGGCCCGCCATCCCCGGCATTGTTCACCAGCGTGTCGATGCGGCCGAAAGCCGCGAGGCCGGCGTTCACGATGGATTGCGCGCCAGGTTCCGTGCCCGCATCGGCAACTACCGCAATCGCCTGCGCGCCAGCGGCCTGGATCAGTGCCGCGGTTTCGTTGACGAGCGATAGCGATCGCGCCGCGCACACGACCTTCGCCCCTTCGGATGCGAACCGCTGCGCCATGACCCGGCCGATGCCTTTGCTCGCGCCCGTGATGATGGCGACACGACCGTCGAGCAGAGCCACATTGACCTCCCTGATCGTTCGGATTGTCCGGCTCTCTTCGTGCACGTGTGAAACAATCACCCGTGGCGTCCGCCTTCAGGCGGATTTCTTCCAATCCGGCTGAAGCCGGACTCCACGTGAAGCCGGACTCTACGTGAAGGCAGACGCCACGCCACCGTCGAGAAGAGCCACAGTGTCCTCCCTGATGTCTCTGGCGTGTGAAGACATCTAACGACTAACGACTAACGACTAACGACTAACCGTCTGTTTCGGCCCGATGGCGCCCGACGTTCGCAACCGTGCGATCTCCGCATCCGACAGCCCGATCCGTTCGCGCAGCACTTCATCGGTATGTTGCCCCAGCAACGGCGCCGGCGCTCGCACGGCGCCGGGTGTGTCCGACAAATGGACCGGCGGACCGACCGTTTTGATTCGCCCCGCCACCGGGTGATCGCAGTCGACGAGCGCGCCGCGCGCGGCCACCTGCGGATGCGCGACAACGGCGTCGATCGTGTTGATGGCCCCCATCGGAATGCCGGCCGGCATCAGGATCGCTTCCCACTCCTCGTAGGTCCGGGCGAAGAACGCCTCCTGCAGCGTGGCGACCAGCGACGCGCGATTCGCATTGCGCGCGGCATTGGTCACATAACGCGGATCGCCGGCGAGCTGCGCCAGCCCGACGAGCGGACAGAACGTGCGCCACAGCTTGTCGCTGCCGATGCCGACGGCGATGTCGCGCGTTCTGGTCCGAAACGTCTGATAGGGCAGCAGGGCCCCGTACGCCGTGCCAAGCGGCTGCGGCACGAGACCATCGGCGAAGTAGGCGCCGATCAGGCCGGACAGGATGCCGAGCTGCCCTTCGAGCATCGACACGTCCACGTACTGCCCGCGTCCGGTGTGCGCGCGGGCGTGCAGCGCCGCGACGATCCCGAACGCGGCATACATGCCGGCCGTGATGTCCGCGATCGACACGCCACAGCGCACGCCGCGGCTGCCGGGCTCGCCCGTGACGCTGATCAGGCCGCTCTCCGCCTGCACGACGAGGTCGAGCGCGGCGCGATCGCGATACGGGCCGTCCTGGCCGAACCCCGATACCGAACAATACACGACGCGTGGCTGCCGCTCGCGCACGCGGTCGTAATCGATGCCCAGCCTGGCGACCGCGCCGACGCGCAGGTTTTCGAGCACCACGTCGGCGCTGTCGATCAGCCGGAAGAACAGCGCCTTTCCGTCCGGATGCTTGAGATCGATGGTGACGCTCTTCTTGTTGCGATTCAGGTTGACGAAGTAAGCGGCCTCGCCTTCGTAGAAGGGCGGTCCCCAGGCACGCGCCATCTCGCCCTCCGGGGGCTCGATCTTGATCACCGTCGCGCCGTAGTCCGCGAGCATCGTGGACGCAAACGGGCCGGCGAGCGCATGAGACAAATCGAGCACGACCACATCTTCCAGCGCCATCCGCATGGAAGGAGATTGTAGAATGCCTATTCCCGCCGGTACCGCGCGGGGACGCAGGAGTCCATTCCCGAAGGAACCGGGACTCTTCCTTCGACTCGTCAGCGTTCCGCGCGGTGCACGGTAACTCGAGGATCACATCGATGCCCGATGCCGTCATCGTCTCTACCGCGCGCACGGCGCTGTGCAAGAGCTGGCGCGGAGCCTTCAACATGACTCATGGCGCCACAATGGGCGGACACGTCCTGCGCCACGCGATGGACCGCGCTCACCTCGATCCCGCCGAAGTCGACGATGTGATCGTGGGGTGCGCGAATCCGGAGGGGGCGACCGGACGCAATATCGCGCGTCAGATCGCCATTCGTGCCGGCTGTCCGGTCACGACGGCCGGCATGACCGTGAACCGCTTCTGCTCGTCGGGGCTCCAGACGATTGCCATCGCGTCGCAGCGCATCATCAGCGGAGAAGGCGAGGTGTACGCCGCCGGCGGCGTCGAGTCGATTTCCTGTGTGCAGAACGAGATGAACAAGCACATGCTCAACGAAGACTGGATCGTCGAGCACAAACCGGAACTGTATTGGCCGATGCTCCAGACGGCCGAATTCGTGGCGAAGAAGTACGGCATCTCGCGCGAGCAACAGGACCGGTACGGCGTGGCGAGCCAGCGCCGTGCGAGCGCGGCCCGCGATGCCGGGCGCTTCGCCGACGAGATTGTGCCGTTGACGACGCGGATGCAGGTGGTGGACAAGGCGTCGGGCGCCCCATCGATCCAGGAAGTGACGGTCAGCCAGGACGAGGGCATTCGATCCGACACGACCTACGAGGGCGTGGCGA
>QHWF01000057.1 GCA_003222455.1 Acidobacteriota bacterium | reverse complement strand
TGTAATCGCGCGACTCCAGGTTGAACATCCGGGCGACGATCCGGTAGTTGCCGCGCGCGTCTTCGAGTCCCTTCCGGATCACCTCCCGGAGCGTCCCGCGCGTAATCTCGCGATCCATGTAGAGCGTGTAGACGCACGACCAGAACGATTCGCGTTCCTCCGTGAGCCGCCGGTAGAGGTCGTCGGCGACGGTGCGCCGCCGCTCCCGCTTCGGCCGGAAGGCCACGTTCTCGTCCACGCGCACATCAGCCGGCAGGTCTTCGCTGGTCGCGATCGCCTCGCGGCACGTGATCGCCACGCGTTCAATCACGTTGACGAGCTGCCGCACGTTACCCGGCCACGAGTAGCGCGACATCACGTTCATCGCATCGGGGCTGAGGCCCTTCACGACACAGCCGCTCTCGCGCATGAACAGCTGAAGGAAATGATCCACCAGCACCGCGATGTCTTCGCGCCGCTCGCGGAGCGGCGGCAGTTCGATATGAATCACGTTCAGCCGGTAGAACAGATCTTCGCGGAACGTGCCCTGGGCGATCATGTCGCGCAGATTGCGGTTCGTCGCGGCAATCACCCGCACGTTCATGACCCGGCCGCTGCCGTCCGCGCCGACTTTCTGCAGCTCGCCGGTCTCGAGGAACCGCAACAGCAGTCCCTGCATGCGCAGCGTCATCTCGCCGATCTCGTCGAGAAACACCGTGCCGTCATGCGCGAGCTCGAGCTTGCCCGGCTTGTCGCGATAGGCGCCCGTGAAGCTGCCGCGGACGTGTCCGAACAGCTCCGATTCGAGGAGCGTCTCCGGCATACCGCCGCAGTTCACTGCGATGAAGGCCTGGCTGGCACGCGGGCTGTCGCTGTGGACACAGCTCGCGACGACCTCCTTGCCGACACCGCTCTCGCCAGTGATCAGGATTTTCGCATCGGAGCGCGCGACGCGCTCGATTTCCTGGCGTAGTTCCACAATCTGCCGGCTCACGCCGACCAGCTGTGGGTGAGAGGACTTTCGCGCGCTACCTGCGAACGCTGCTCTGACTGACATTATGTCGGCTCCGCACCTAGCAATTGTTCGAGCAGGAGGCGCTGCTCGGCCGTCAGCATCACGAACACGGCTCCGGCCCGGTACTGCAGCCCGCCGCGTGCCTTTGGATCAGTGGACAGATGTCGAATCTCGATGGTGACGGTCAGCGAACGCGAGCCGACCGATGCGCGTAACTCTGCTCGATCGCCGATGGCCAGCTCGGTCTTCGATCCGAGCAGCACCCCCGACCGACTCACATCGAGGACCTTGATCGGCAGCGACACACTCAGGGCCAGCCGACGTTTGTCGGCCGGCTCAACGCGTGTCGCGCGCCGACGTTCCGGTTTTGTATTGGCCATGTGTTCGTTACGCACGTTGATGTCATCTGCCCTAGTGCAAGGAGGTCGCCATCCTTCGGCAGATGTTTGTCATCGTGTGAATGAACCGGTATCAGCAAAATCCGCCCAAAATGGACGGGAAGTTCGATACGCGGTGCGGCTCGCTCTTCATCCCCGCCGCGTGCGGAAGACAAAAGTCTGTCTGAACACCGATTTGTCGAGGAACCGATTTTGAGGCGCGCGCGCTTGTGACACAGACGCGGAAACGGAGCATGGCTCACGGCTCAGAACAGAGCATGGCTCACGGCTCAAGGCTCCAGGCTCTGGGTCAATCAACAATTGAACGAATTGAGACTTGAGCCGAGAGCCGAGCAGGTCGCTGAAAATGCGCCGACCTGAACCTAAAACTGAAAACCTGAAAGTAAAAAGTCGGTTTTGAGTTTTCAGTTTTCAGTTTTCAGTTTTAAGTTTTAAGTTTTCACTTCAGGCTGCGCTTTTTCAGCACGCAGCCTGTTAGAACGCGGAACCCGAGCTCTGCTCCTGCCACTCGCTGACCAGGCGTTCGAGATCGAGTTGTTGTGACGGGGAGAGGTTCACGAATTCGAGACCAATGAGGTAGCGGTCGCTGTGCAGCGTTTCCACGGCCGACGACACATGCCGCACGATGACCGTGACCGGCGAGTTGGGCTGTTCGAACGCCACCTGCGCCGCGCGAATCGGCTGGAACGCCGAGGTCAGTGACGTTTCGACCAGCAGGCCGGCAGTCGTCACGTTGTGAATGACCACGTCCTCGCCGAAATCGAGCGACGCCCACAGCTGTCCAGTGATGTCGAACCGGAGGTGTTCCCGACGATCGCCCAGGCGATTTTTCGCGCTCATGATATCGACGACTCCCGCCGCGCGTCCGTGAGCGCCCGGCGCACCAGAGTATCCGGAGATTCCGTCAACGGCGGAAACGTCGTGATGCCGATCTTGACCGGCATGCCGCCCGGCCGGTGCGCCGCCTTCAGCAGGCGATCGACCAGCGCCGATGCCGCTGCGCCGTCGGCTTCAGGAATCAACACACCGGCGCCGCTGCCGACGATCCCGATCAGGTCAGATGCTCTCACCTGCTCCTGTACGGCTTGCATCACATCGTCGAGCTGCGCGCCGCTGAAGTCCGCGACGGCCGGCAGGACGACGGCGAGCGCGCCACCGGTCTTCAGCCGGCCGAATTCGTCGACGTGGCCGGCGAGCCGTCCCACGAATTCGGTTGCATATTCGCAGTCGGCCACCAGACGAAGGTCGGCCTGCCGGACCATCGCCCCCGCCAGCCACACGCCCAGCATGTCTGCCGCCGACTGCGCGAGTCCCGCCGACCCCGTGGAGAATCCGGTGCCGTCCCCACGCAGCGCGAGCACCGCCGTGACGTTCGATCCGGCGGCAACGCTGACGGTGATGGTCTGAGTTGTGGCGTGTGTCGTGCCTGCAGCCATGAAGGGCGGAATGTCCTCTTCGCCGCTGGCCCAACCGATGAGCAGCGCGGGAGGGCCCTGCGAATCGAAGTACGTCGCGATCGTCGCGGAGAGAGCCCCGGTTTCGCGTGCGATCGTTTCGAGCGCCTGGCGCGCGGTCGCGTCGAAAGGCGCGTCGCCGAATGTGAGCCACGCACGGAGCCGTTCACGCAGATGATCGGCCGTGTCGCGCAGCAGGTGCGTGAGCCTGACGCTCACAATCCGGGCGAGCAGCCCGAGGGTGACGCTGAATGAGGGCGCCATCGGCCCGGAGACCGTCAGCAGCCACCGGGTGGCGTCGTCGACGATCAGGGGCGCGAACAGCGTGTCGGCCGGCCCGTCCCAGCCAATGGCCACGGCATCGCTCATCGACTCCAGGCGGAACACGTCCTGCCGCGAGACGATGGGTTCACCGGCGAGTCGTCCGATCACATTATCCGGATTGACAGCTGGAAGGCAGGCATGGACGAGGAAGGCGCCCGAACAATCCTGCCGGTAGACACGAACGTCGGCATCGTACCAGACCGCGATCGCGTCCATGACCAACGCCACGATGTCCGTCTCGCGGTCGCAGCGGCTCAGGACGTCGATGACGTCGACGATGCCTGCGAGCCGCTGCATGGTCCGAACCTGGTCGACGTTTTCGGCCGACGCGGCAACCGCTGCCTCGATAGCGGCGACGAGCCACTGGCCGGTCATGTCGAGCCGGCGGTCGCTGTCGGCGGCTGCCTCTTCGTCTGAGCGTTCGCCCGGCAGATGCGTGTCGGCAATCAGCAGGGCGGCGACCGGCGCCTGCGGTCCCGCGAACCGCACGAAGAGAGGGAAGAGCCGAACGCGCACCCCGCCGGTGGTCATCGACCGTACTTTGGCGGTGCGCACAACGGCGGCGGCGGTTTCGCGCAGCGTGCCCGCTCCGCTGGCTTGCAACGCGGCTCGAAGCGCGAGGGCGCCCTGCCCGTACGGAACGGCACTCAGGACAGGTTGAAGCTCGAGATCGAGCACCTCGATCGCCAGGTCGAATCGATTTCGGAGCTCGCGGAACCATTCCCACTGCTCGAGACGGGCGACGAGATCGGCTCGTCTGGCGACCCTGACGTCGAGGAGCTCGAACGACCGGTGCGAATCGCGAGCCGAGAATCCTGGGGCGCCTTCAAACGGCATGTTGCTCCCCATTTGTGCAATTGCGTCGCCATTTGCACACTCTCACAATTGGCGTCTTTTGTGCCGATCGCCGAACGCGCGTGCGCCGGTGCCGTTGTTGAGCAGACTAAATGGATCGCGGAGGTCCTTAACAGCCCGTGGCGCTTCACGGCCGTTGTGAGATCGACGAAGACTTTTGTCGCCAGCACCCCGTCGCCCTTATTCTGCGGGCCGTTGCGAGAAGTCACTGGCACGACGGAAAAGGCGGTGCGGCTGGACTCAACTCGGATATGTTGTGTGGGACACTCCGGCGCTCTTCGGCGGGCAGGCGTCCGTCCGGCAGCGCGAGGATGGAGAGCTATGAGTGGCCTGCGCTCGGCGACGGGTATTGCGTTGTTGTTCTCGCTCGTAGCACTTCCCGCTCAGGCACAACGGCCAATCGCCGCAGCCGCCGAACGTTGGTGCGCGAATCCCCCGGGACCATGCGGCATCGACGCCGCGGCTGCCTCCGTGTCGACACCGGTAGATGCGACGTCGCCGGCTGCCGGGACAACCGACAGAAAGTTCCCGCTGCTCCTCGCCGCATTCACGACGGCCGCGAGCGCCGACCTGGCTGTTTCGATGTATCAGATCGGGCGCGGCGCAGCACGCGAGGCGGCCTTCGGGTCGAAATGGCAGAACGCGCCGGTGCCGTTCGCGCTGACCAAGAGCGGCATGGCGGCGGTGTTCGCCGTGGGCCTGCAGCGCATGCACAAAGACCGGCCGAAGGCGGCCTTTGTCCTCGGCTTGTCCGCGACGGTCGTCGAATCGTTCCTGGTCGTCCGGGCCGCGCGCATTTCTTCGGTCAAGTAAAAGCGTCAGGACCGCCGATATTCGCATGGGCCGAGCTTGCTTGGCCCGCCAATCTGCCGTATCGGTCTCGCGCTCGATCGATGGACGGCAATCGCCGCGAGGACACAGAACAGTGCGGCATTCCCCGGCATCTGCAGGCTGAACTCGGTGGCTTCCTGCAGCGCGATCGTGAGCAGGCCGGCGGCGGCGCCGGCACGCAGCCAGAACGTGGTGACGGTGTCGGCGCGCTCCCGGAACCGCCGCCAGACCTGACAGGCGGCCGCGACAATCAGGAGCAGCGCCGGCAGACCCACCAGCAACCCGCCCTCGGCCGCCACTTGCAGATAATCGTTGTGCGCCTCCTCGTAGTGCTGGTACACGTCCGCGGTCTGGTAGACCAGCATCGCGAGACCGAAGGTGTCGAGGCCGGTTCCCGCAACCGGAAATGCGCGCGTCACGGCGACAGTGTCGCGCCAGATTGCCCGACGTCCACCTGACCCATCGCTCTGGAGCGCCGCGAACCGGCTCCCGATCCGATCGACTCCCGCCCAGCCAACGCATCCAATGGCAAGCGCGGCAATGCAGACGATCATCAGAGCGCGACGCGAGCGGCTCGCGATCTTCCGCAGTGCGAACCAGCCGAACGCGACCATGCCGATTGCCAGACAGACGATGCCTGAACGCGACACCGACAAGAGCACTGACAGCACCATCACGATGAGTGCCAGCGTCACCATCACCATCCGGTTCGCCCGTCGTGTCGAGAGCCAGACCATCCGGGCACGCCACGACCGCGGTCCCTCGGCGATCTCACGCCCCACCATCGACATCAGGTACCCGGCGCCGAGCGGGATGCTCATCAGCATCCAGCCGGCGTAATGATTCCGATTGATGAACGGACCAAACGGCGCGGCGTGCGACCACGGCTCCCAGAATCCCAGCACCTTGCCGGTATGGTTGGCGAGGCCTGCAATTCCGATGACCGCGAGTCCCAATCCGACGGTCGCGATGCCGCCGGCGATCCGGAGGATCGTCCGTTCGTTGAAGCTTGCGGCCAGCCCGAGCCACAATGCGCCCAGGCTCACCACGAGGAACAGGCCGGTCCACGTGCGTGCCGGGTCGATTGACAGCGGGTGCCACGCCGAGACAGCCGCCGTCGCGAACGCGATGTTGCGCTGCTCGAGCATGGCGACCGTCGCCGGACTGATCCGCTCGAGCACGGCACGCGGGAGCGGGACCTGCTGAATGAGGATCGACGCGAGCAGCAGGGCGAAGGCGATGCCGATGCCGGTCGGGATACGCCGCCAGCCGGAGCCGGCGCGCAGCCCGATGACGCCGGCGGCGATCGAGGCGCAGGCCAGCGCCCCATAGCCCCACGGATACACCGCGCCAAACGCCAGGGCGCCCCAGGCGACCAGCGCGATCACCAGCGCCGATTGAATCTTTGAAGTGGTCAATTGAACGGTCAACCTGAAACTGAAAGCTTAAAACTCAAAACCTCAAACTCTAAACTCGGAAACTTCCGTGCTCAAGAACTGAGGAATCCCGCCTCTCAGCCTTAAGTTTTTACTTTTAAGTTTTCCCGTTTTAGGTTCCGACAGGTTCAGCTCGCTCGCTTCTTGACGGGCGGCTCCTGAATCACCTGCTTGGCGGGCGTCTGAACCATCTGATCGACCGCATCCAGCGACGGCAGCCGGCCTTGCGCCGACGGCCTGGACGGGTTCGCCCGCGAATGGAACAGGGCGGTGTCGAGCGTCTGCGTCCATCCGCGCCATCCACAGCCCTCGCAGCGGTATAGCCGCTTGTCGGTCAGCTTTTTTCGCACTCGTTCCGACAACTTCCTCACGTGCGACCGGTACAACGTATAGGAACCGCACCCCGGACAGGGTTGCCCGGCAACAATCGGCACCCGCGTTCCCGGAACACAGGCTTCCTCGAATCGCACGTTCGCGGAAGCGCGCCGCGGTTCGTCGTGGCTGGCGCCCTCGTGCGCGCGACTGCGTTCGGCGAGCGGCGTCGTGGTCACGGCTTTCGACGGCGGCGCGGCCGCGGCGACAGGGACCGAGGTGATGCTGACCTGGAGCTTCAACAGCGCCACGCCGAGACGCTCGCAGCGCTCGCCCAGCTCGGCCAGCCGCGAGCCGGAAACGGCGTCGGTCGCGATAATCACCGAACCAATACCGAAGCGCCGGACGGTGAGCTCCACCGACTCGATCGAGCCGACGACGGGCAGGCCTTTCACGAATTTCCCGGCTTTCTCCGGATCGTCATCGACGAACGCGACCGGACGCAGTGCGGCGGCGTAGCCAGCCATCTCGCGGAAGGCGATGGCACCCTTGCGTCCCGCGCCGTAGATCAAGGTCGGCGTGCCGGTCCCGGTCGAGCGCCATCGGCTGGCTGCGAGGATCTGATACGAGGCGCGCGTCCCGGTGACCAGCATGCCCGACAACAGGGCGTAAATGGTGAACAATGCTCCCGACGGCGCCGCCGGCGCGAAGATGAGGCGGGCCGAGAATGCCAGCAGCGTGGCGACGAGCACGGCACAGCACGCACGCGCGAAGTCGTAGGACACGGCGAGGCGCCACGTGCCTCGATACAACTTCATGCGCCAGAACACGATGACGGTGGCCGGGGCGAGGCTGACGATGAGGCCGAGCGCAGGGCCGCGGACCGACGACATCGTCCAGTTGTCGGCCTTCAGCATGACCGCACCGAATGCGGCAATGGCGACGATCGCCAGGTCGACGAACACCACGAACATCGATCGATTCAGCGCCGGCACTTCGTACACCCGCAGTGCGGCCCCGTTACGGATGATGGCGAACTCGTCGTAGCCGAGCCGGCGCACGCCGAGGAACCCGGCGATGAGCAACGCGAGGACGAGCAGCGCCGAGTCGCTGGCGGTCATGAACATCGAGACGAGGGCCACGCCGGCGAGCAGCATGCCGGCCGCGTACAGGATGAAGACGGCGCGTGGGTGGTCGATCCCGAGCGCCAGCAATCGGTGGTGCATGTGATTGCGATCGGGCTGGAACACGCCCCCCGCGTCGCGCTGCTCCACCTGTCGCAGCAGGCGGCGCGCCATCGAGATCGCCGTTTCCGCAATCGGCAGTCCCAGAATGAATGCCGGCAACAGCGCCGCGAAGCCGGCCGAGAGCGTCGATCCGCCACGCATCGCAAATGTTGCGAGACAGAAGCCAACCGCCGTTGCGCCCGTATCACCGAAGAACATGCGCGCGGGGAACGTGTTGTACGGGAGAAATCCGGCGATGCCGCCCGCCAGCAGCAGCGCCGCGCCCGCGGTCGCCGACTCGTTCGCGAGCAGAAACACGCTGGCCAGCGCGAACGCCGAAATGAGCGCGAGTCCGGCGGACAGCCCGTCGAGCCCGTCGACGATATTGAAGGCGTTGGTCATGCCGACGAGCCACACGACCGACAGCGGGTACGCGAGCCACCCGATGGTGATCGTATGTCCAAACAGATGAATGACGCTGTTGAGACAGACG
>QHWF01000056.1 GCA_003222455.1 Acidobacteriota bacterium | reverse complement strand
GAAAGCTCGATTCGCCGCGGACGCGGCGCCGTGCTTTCTCGCCGGCAACGAGGATCGAGTCGCCTCTGGCCAGCAGACGCACGCCTTCCGCGGCTACGCCAGGCAGATCGACGACGATGTCGAGCGCCTCATCGGTCTCGTACACATCGATCGGAGGCGAACACTCCCCAGCCAGGGGGTCGTCGCCAAAAGCCCGGCCGAGCTCCGTAAAGACACGACGTACCTCGTCGGCGAAATCGCCGATTTCAGAGGGCAGGGCGATGGCGTGAACACGTGACCGCATGCCCGCATGATCTCACAGCTCGGCGGACAGGCGCCACCAGGGGAGGTCGAGTCGGTCACGGAGGTCGGGTAGGTCGGGGAAGTCCCGGTGGGCCAGGTGAGTCGGGGATGTCGGGTGAGTCGGGGAGGCCCGGTCGGTTACGTTGAAGCCCAACGGAGTATGCCGCCACTCGTATTAATATGAGTTACAAAGACTAATAAAAGATGCTTGACAGCCACTCATGTTGTTCCTATACTAGGGTTCAACTTTGACGAAAGAGGTTTGAACCCATGGCAGGCAAAGTGATCGGTATCGACCTCGGCACGACCAATTCCGTGGTCGCCGTGCTCGAAGGCGGAGAGCCCGCGGTGGTCGTCAACCAGGAAGGGTCGCGGCTCACGCCGTCGGTCGTCGCGATCACGAAAGACAGCGAACGACTCGTGGGTCAGGTGGCGAAGCGGCAGGCGGTCACCAATCCCGAAAATACGATTTATTCCATCAAGCGGTTCATGGGACGCAAGTTCGATGAAGTGAAGAGTGAAGCGTCCCGCGTCTCGTACGCCGTGGTCACCGCGAGCAACGGCGACGCCTGGGTCGCGGCGCGCGGGAAGAAATACTCGCCGCCCGAGATCTCGGCGATGGTGCTCCAGAAGTTGAAGCAGGCCGCCGAGGACTATCTCGGCGAAAAAGTTACCGACGCGGTCGTGACCGTGCCGGCGTATTTCAACGACGCGCGATTGCCGGGCTCAACGTGCTGCGCATCATCAACGAGCCCACGGCGGCGGCGCTGGCGTACGGTCTCGACAAGAAGAAGGACGAGACGATTGCGGTGTACGACTTCGGCGGCGGCACCTTCGACATCTCCGTGCTGGAAGTGGGGGAGGGCATCGTCGAAGTGAAAGCGACCAACGGCGACACGCATCTCGGTGGTGTCGACCTGGACGAACGGATCATCGAGTGGCTCACCGCCGAATTCAGGAAATCCGACGGCATCGATCTGGCGAAGGACCGGATGGCGCTCCAGCGCCTGAAGGAGGGCGCCGAGAAGGCGAAGATCGAGCTGTCGTCCGTGATGGAAACCGAAGTCAACCTGCCGTTCATCACGGCCGATCAGAACGGTCCGAAGCACCTGCAGGTGAAGCTGACGCGGGCGAAGCTCGAGCAACTCGTGGACGACCTGCTGCAGCGCACGATGGCGCCGGTGCGGCAGGCGTTGTCGGATGCCGGTATCGATCCGAAGAAGATCGACGAGGTGGTGCTGGTCGGCGGCTCCACGCGCATGCCGAAGGTGCAGCAACTCGTGCGTGAATTCTTCGGGAAGGAGCCGCACAAGGGTGTCAACCCGGATGAAGTGGTCGCGATCGGCGCCGGCGTGCAGGGCGGGGTGCTCACCGGCGACGTCAAGGACCTGCTGCTGCTCGACGTCACGCCGCTGTCGCTCGGCATTGAAACCCTCGGCGGGGTGATGACGACGCTCATCCCCCGGAACACGACGATTCCGACGAGAAAGAGCGAGATCTTCTCGACGGCCACCGACAATCAGACGACCGTCGAGGTCCACGTGCTGCAAGGCGAACGCCCGTTGGCGCGCGACAACCGCACGCTCGGCCGGTTCCACCTGGTTGGCCTGCCATCGGCGCCGCGCGGTGTGCCGCAAGTCGAAGTCGCCTTCGACATCGACGCGAACGGCATCGTCAACGTCGCGGCCAGGGACATGGCCACCGGGCGGGAACAGAAAATCACCATTACCGCATCGAGCGGGCTGTCAAAAGAGGAAGTCGATCGCCTCGTCAAGGACGCGCAGGGCCACGCGGCCGAGGATCAGCAGCGGCGTGAGCTGATCGATGCGCGCAACGAAGCCGACTCCCTGGCGTATCAGGTCGAGAAGACCGTGAACGAACACCGCGAAAAACTGCCGGTTGGCGAGCTGTCGGCCGCCGACGCTGCAATCGCGGGAGTCCGCACGGCAATCAAAGGCGACAACGTGGCCGACATCAGGGCGGCAACCGAGGCGCTCCAGCGCGCGTCACATGGGATCGCCGAGCACTTGTACAAAGCGGCGCAGGGTGCTGAAGGTCCGCAGGGCTCTCGAGGTCCGCAGGGTTCTCGAGGCGCTTCTCGAGGCGCTCAGGGCTCGCCGGACGCTCGAGGCTCGGATTTCAAAGATGGGGAAGTCGTCGACGCGGAGTATACAGAAACGAAGTAAACCACAAGGCAGGTCGGGCTGGCAGGGCTGGTAGGGCAGGTTGGCAGAACGCTTGGTTCAGCCGACCCGCCTTACCCGCCGGACCCGGCCCACCCCCCGGCCTGTCATCGTAAGGAGGACCTCATGACACTCGTTCGTTGGGATCCATTTCGCGAGTTCGCGCAGATTCAGGATCGGGTGAACCGCGTGTTCAGCGACGCGTATGGCCGCGGCCCGCTGAGCACGGATGAAGGGCTCATGACCCCGGGCACCTGGGTGCCGCCAGTGGACATCTACCAGAACGGGGAGCAGCAGCTGGTGATCAAGGCGGAGCTGCCGGACATGACCCGCGAGGACATCGACATCACGGTCGACAACGGCACCCTCGTGATCAAAGGTGAGAAGAAGCTGTCGAGCGATGTGAAGGACGATCAGTTCCACCGGATGGAGCGGCGTTACGGGACGTTCAGCCGCTCCTTCTCGCTGCCGCAGACTGTCGACCCGGCGAAGGTCTCGGCCGAGTACAAACAGGGCGTCCTCACCGTGCGGCTCCCGCTGCGTGAGGAAGCCAAACCGCGGTCGATCAAGGTCGACGTCGCCGCGTAACGATAGATGGCAACGCAGAACCCGCCGGCCCGCAGAACGAATTCTTTTTCTGTGCGTTCCGCGGGTTCTGTGTTGTACCTTGTGGCGACCTTACCGGTCGCTTTGGACCATTTCAGCGAAAAGGAGTCACTCATGAACGTACGGCCTCTGCGTGACCGCATTCTGGTGAAACGGATCGAAGAGACGGAACAGCGCATCGGCGGGATCATCATTCCCGATAGCGCCAAGGAAAAACCGCAGGTTGCCAAGGTCGTCGCCGTCGGCAACGGCCGGATCAACGACAAGGGCACGGTCATTCCGCTCGACGTCAAAGCCGGCGAGTATGTGTTGATCGGGAAGTACGCCGGGACCGACATCAAGCTGGATGGGGAGGAGTACCTGATTCTGCGCGAGGACGAAGTGCTCGGCGTCACCGAAGGCGTCAGCGAGCCCGAACTTGCCACCGTCTAACACGATTCGAATGAGCGCGCGGGAGGTTTCATGGCAGGCAAGCAGATCGTATACAAAGAGGAGGCGCGGCACGCGCTGATGCGGGGAGTGAATCAGCTCGCCGACGCCGTCAAGGTGACGTTGGGACCCAAGGGCCGCAACGTCGTGATCGACAAGAAATTCGGAGCGCCAACCATCACCAAGGACGGCGTGACCGTCGCCAAGGAAATCGACGTCGCCGACCCGGTTGCGAACCTCGGGGCACGGATGGTCCGAGAGGTCGCCAGCAAGACGTCGGACGTGGCCGGCGACGGGACCACCACCGCGACGGTCCTGGCACAAGCCATCATCCGCGAGGGCGCCAGGAACGTCGCCGCCGGCGCCAATCCGATGGGCATCAAGCGCGGCATCGAGAAGGCCGTCGAAAAGACGGTTGCCGAGCTCAAATCGCTGAGCCAGCCCGTCAGCGGCAACATGGTGGCGCAGGTCGGCACGATCTCCGCCAATGACGATCCCACGATCGGGAGAATCATCGCGGAGGCGATGGACAAGGTCGGCAAAGACGGCGTGATCACCGTCGAAGAGGCACGCACGATGGAAACCTCGCTCGACGTCGTGGAAGGCATGCAGTTCGATCGCGGCTATCTATCCCCGTATTTCGTGACCGATCCCGAGCGCATGGAGTGCGTCCTCGAAGAGCCGCTGATTCTGATCCACGAAAAGAAAATCTCGAATCTCAAGGATCTCCTGCCGGTCCTGGAGCGCGTCGCCCAGATGGGCAAGCCGCTGCTGGTCGTGGCGGAGGACCTCGAAGGCGAGGCACTCGCGACGCTGGTCGTCAACAAGCTGCGCGGGACGCTCAAGGTCGCCGGGGTGAAAGCGCCCGGCTACGGCGATCGCCGCAAGGCCATGCTCGAGGACATCGCCATTCTCAGCAACGGTCGCGCGATCACCGAGGATCTCGGCATCAAGCTGGAGAACCTGAAGATCGAGGATCTCGGTCGCGCCAAACGCGTGGTCATCGACAAGGACAACACCACGATCATCGAAGGCGCCGGCACCCGGAAGGCGATCGAAGGCCGGGTGAAGCAGATCCGCACGCAAATCGAAGACACGACCTCGGACTACGACCGCGAGAAGCTGCAGGAGCGCCTGGCGAAGCTGGTCGGCGGTGTCGCGGTCATCAAAGTGGGTGCGGCCACCGAGTCGGAGATGAAGGAGAAAAAGGCGCGCGTCGAAGACGCCATGCACGCGACGAAGGCCGCCGTCGAAGAGGGCATCGTGCCGGGCGGCGGGGTCGCGTTGCTTCGCGCGTCGGCCGTGCTCGACTCGTTCGCGAAGGACGGATCGCTCGACGACGACGAGCGGCTCGGCGTCGAGATTGTACGCCGGGCGTCCGAGGAACCGTGCCGCTGGATCGCGTCGAACGCCGGCTTCGAGGGATCGATCGTGGCCGCGAAGGTCAAGGAGGCGTCAGACCGGCACTGGGGCTTCAACGCGCAGTCCGAGAAATACGAGGATCTGGTTACGGCCGGCGTGATCGATCCGACAAAAGTCGTGCGCACCGCACTGACCAATGCCTCCTCGATTGCGTCGTTGCTGCTGACAACCGAAGCACTCGTTTCCGAGATTCCCGAGAAGGAAAGACCAGCCCCGCCGCCGCACGGCCCGGGGATGGATGACTACTGACGCAAAGCAGGGCAAGATAGACAGGGCGGGACGGGCAGGACAGGCAGGATCGGCCGGATAGGCAGGACAGACAGAACAGGCAGGATCGGCCGGATACGTAGGCTCGGTGGGATAGGCAGTATCGGCGGGATGGGTTCCGTTTCTGCCCGTCCTGCTCTCCTGCCTGTCCTGCCCATCCCGCCCGCGTCCTGCCCGACCTGCCTGTCCCGCCCCCGTACGCGGATGAGGATTCCGATATGAACGAACCCATTTCTCCCGCAGAGGAACAGGCCGAACTGCCGGTCGTCCCGGCTGAGCCGTTGCCGCCCATCCAGAGCCGGTTTCTCTTCGTGGACGTGGCGGCACTGCGCGCCAAGCAGTTGCGGCGGGGCGCGCGCGTCCGCATCGACGATATCGAGCACCTGCCGAAGAAGGCCGAGCGGGTGGCGATGGAAGAAGTGCGGCGCGGTCTGGTGTATTACAACGTGCTGGATCCACGGCTCGCGCGGGCCGAGAGTGAGTCGTGAGCGACGCGCTCACGATCGGCATCGGCGCGCTCAAGGGGTTTACGTTCAGCAGCCTTTTCGTGCTGGCGCTCTTCATCGGGTTCTGTGTGATTGTCGGGTTCACCAAGACGAAGAAGACGGCGGGTGGCCGCGCGCGGGTGATCAAGAGCCTCGATGAACGTCTCACGCGAAAATCGATGGTCTATCTGCCTCCGACGGCGCCTCGCGGACCCGCGGATCCGCTCGAGGGGTTTGGAACCCGTCCGGGCGGCCGCACGTAGATCTCAGTATGGTCTCTCTCCTGACGCTGCCGTTCCGGCTGGTCTTCGGGATCCTGTTCGGTTTGATTGCGCTCCCGTTCGCGCTGCTTGCCTTACCGCTGGCGTTGCTGTACCTGCCGTTTCTCCTGCTGCGCGTCCTGCTCAAAGGCATCGTCGGCCTGGTCCTCCTGCCGTTCGTGTTGGTCGCCGCCGTCATCGCAGCGTTCGTGGCTGTGGCCGCGATCGTGCTGGGCGTGATCGTGCCGATGCTTGTGCCGCTTGCGTTCGTGGCGTGTTGCGTCTGGCTCGCGCTCAGGCTGGCGTCCCGGACGGCCGTCGTCTAACGCACTACTGGCGGCGGGATAGGCAGGATAAGCAGGATAAGCAGGATAGGGACCCGTCCTGAAGCCGTCATCACGCCACGCTCTCGGGCTGCCATCGCAATCCCAGATTGATGATCCGCTGGAGCACGGTCTCGTAACTGATGCCGGCCTTTTCGGCCGACGCGGCGAAATCCTCGCCCCGCGCGATCTGGGGGTTCGGGTTTGCCTCAATGACCCAGGGATTGCCAGCCTCGTCGAGGCGTAAATCGATCCGCGCGTAGCCGCTCAGCTCGAGGGCGCGGTACGCGCGCTTGCACAGGTGCTGGAGCTGCTCGCTTTTCGGATCGGCGAGCTCGCGCGCCGGACCACTGTCGATCCCGTATTTCTTCTGGTACTTCACGCTCCACTTCACGCGATCCGTCGCGATGCGCTTCGCCCCGTCCGGCATGTTGGTGAAGAACAGCTCCCAGACCGGCAGCGCCTGGAGCAACTGATTGCCGAGAACGCCGACGTACAGTTCCCGCCCTTCGATGTACTGCTCGACAATGGCGGCGGTCCGGATGCTTTCGTGGATGAAGGTGACGCGCTCTTTCAGCTTCTCGTCGCTGTCCACGACCGATGCCTGCGAGATGCCGATGGAGGCCTCCTGCGTGAGCGACTTCACCATCAGCGGGAACGACAGGCGCTTCGCCCGGCGGATCGGCCGGCCGATCCGGAAGACCTCGAATTCGGGCATCGGGATGCGGTGATAGGCGAGCAGCTTCTTCGAGAGCGACTTGTCGCGCGCGAGCAGCATGCCCCGCGGGTTGCACCCGGTGTAGGCCAGCTTCAACAGCTCGAGATGCGACACGACGTTCTGGTCGAAGACCGTGATGTCGTCGAAGCCTTCGAGCAGGTTGAACGCGATGTGAGGCTTCCACTCGGTGGCCAGACGCCGGATCTCGCCGAGGTCGTCGTGGACGCCGAGCGCCTGCACCTCATGTCCCATCGCGGTCAGCGTCGAGATGACGTCGTACTCGGTCCGCCACGGCTCCCCGGTGATGTCGGTGCCCGCGTCGACGCTGGCCGGCGGAATCAGATGTCGATGGACCAGGGCAAGAATCCGCATCGCGATATCGCTTAGAGGGCCACCTTGTGCCGGCCGCTGTGCAGGTAGTTCATCGTCTGCACCGTGAGGAACACGAGGAAGTCGGTCCTGGTCGCCTCTTCAGGCTCGGTCAGCCGCAGATTCAGCTCGCGGCAACGCTCGATGATGTTCTCGAGCAACTGATCGATGGTGTACTGGTAACTGTCGGTGAAGCTCGCGACGATCATGCGGGCGTGTCGGCGGATGCGCCGCACGAAGCGGGCGGCGGGCAGGTTCTTCGCGTATTGCGGCGCGTCCGAGAACAGCTTGCGCAGGTCGCTGTCGTAAAAGTACGGACGATCGAGCCCGTAGTGCTCGCGCTTCCTGCGGTAGTGCTCGCCGAGCGTCTTCTTCAGTCGCGACAGCGGATCGACGCGCCGTCGCGACGACACGCGCGGGCGTCGCGCACCGAGCTCGCGCATGAGCCGATCCATGTATTCCAGCTTCCGCAGGACCGGCCAGCCGGCGTACCGCATCCCCCAATTCGATTCCGGGTCGAGCCACACGGCGAACGTTTCGGCGAAATCCTCGTCTGGATGGCTCTGCGCATACCAGTGGTCGAGGTGCAGCACGAAGCTCTTGCTGTACGGTTTCGGTGTGTAGTATTCGGGATACTCCACACCCGGATGGCCAAACAGCCGCCGCCGCGTCGGACGGCGGCGCAATTCATAGGCGTTGTCAATCGCGTGCGCGACTTCGTGGCGCAGGATGCGGAGGCACGACGCGGCTTCACCGCCCTCGACTTCGAGCATCTGTGCGAGCTCGAGCTTCGCGAGCCGCGGGTGCGCGAGATAGAACGGGACGGCGATGCCGGGCACGCCGTCGGGCGTGAACCATTCGTCCGACAGCCAATAGAAGGGACGGAAGACCAGGCCGCGCGCCTCCAGCTCCCGATTCACCTGCCCGATGCGCTGTTCGACTTCGGTGCCTTCGAGTGCGACGCCGAGGTCGCACATGCGCACCTCCAGCAATTTCTCGTCCGGGAGCGTGGTCCAGTCGGCCGGCTTCAGCGTCTCGCGATCGGCGGGTGCTGAGTCCACCATGCGGTGTCGCGCTCGTAGGCGTCGGCGACGCGAAGAAGGGTCGCTTCGTCGAACCGCCGGCCGGTCAGTTGCAGGCCGACGGGCAATTGGTCGGCGGTGAATCCGCACGGCACGCTGATGGCCGGCAGGCCGGCGAGGTTGGCGCTGACCGTGAAGATGTCCGCGAGGTACATCTGCAGAGGATCGGACACGCGCTCGCCCAGCCGGAAGGCGGCCGTCGGGCTGGTCGGCATCGCGATCACGTCCACGGCGTGCGGCCCGCCGAATGCGTGCTCGTAATCGCGCAGGATGAGTGTGCGCACCTGCTGCGCCTTCAGATAATAGGCGTCGTAATAGCCGGCGCTGAGCACGTAGGTGCCGAGCATGATGCGCCGTTTCACCTCGGGCCCGAATCCCTGCGCACGCGTTTTCGCGTACATCGCGCGCAACTCGGTGCAGTCCGCACGATAGCCGTAGCGCACGCCGTCGTAGCGCGCCAGGTTCGAGCTGGCTTCAGCCGTGGCGACCAGGTAATAGACGGCAATGGCGTGCTTCGCGTGCGGCAGGTCCACGTTCACCAGCGTCGCGCCGCGCGCCCGTAAGACCTGCAGCGCCGCATCGATCGCCCGGCGGACGTCCGCGTCCACCCCCTGATCGAGCAGCGACCATGGGACACCGATGCGCGAGCCGCGAATATCGCCGCCGCCCTGCTCGAGCGCCGACGCATAGTCGGGCACCGGTTCCGGAGCGCTGGTCGCATCCGCCGGGTCCTCGCCGGCAATCACCGCGAGCACGGTGGCTGCGTCGCCCACCGAGCGCGTCATCGGTCCGATTTGATCGAGCGACGATCCGAATGCAATCAGCCCGTAACGCGATACCCGGCCATACGTCGGCTTCAGCCCGACAACTCCGCACAGACAGGCGGGCTGGCGTACGGACCCGCCGGTGTCGGATCCCAGGGCGAGCGGCGCCATTCCGGCGGCAACCGCCGCCGCCGACCCGCCGCTCGAACCGCCCGGCGTGCGATCCACGGCCCACGGATTGCGAGTCGGACCGAACGCCGAATTCTCGTTGGACGATCCCATGGCGAACTCGTCGCAATTGGTTTTGCCGACGATGACGGCGCCGGCCGTCTCGAGGCGCGCGACCACGGTGGCGTCGTACGGCGGCACGAACCGCTCGAGGATTCGGGACGAAGCCGTCGTTCGCAGACCACGGGTGCACAAGTTGTCCTTCAGTGCGACCGGAACGCCGGCGAGCGGTGCATGGCGCCACCGATCGAAATGGCGGTCGATCGATTCCGCACGCGCCAGCGCCCGGTCGGCGACGATCGTATTGAACGCATGCAGCTGCGGGTCGAGGCGCTCGATGCGTGCAAGCGCGTCGCGGCACGTCTCTGCGGCTGAACGGGTGCGCGCCCGAAACGCGTCTCTCACGTTCCGGACGGTCATCGTGTCGTTCATCCCATGACTCGCGGCACCTTGAACAGACCGGCCTCCACGGCGGCATCGGGCGCGTTCGCCAGCGCCTCGGCGCGATCGAGCGAGGGCCGCACCGCGTCGGGGCGGTCGGCCGCGTGTCGCGTGACGACGCTCGCCGTGGGCGCGACGCCTGTGGTGTCGATCTGCTGAACTTCGGCCGCGTAGGCCAGCACCTCGCCGAGCTGCCGGGCGAACAAGTCGATCTCTGACGCGTCGAGCTCGAGGTGCGCGAGGGCGGCGATGGCTGCCACCTCATCGCGCGTGAATCCAGACGGCATAGGCGATGCTAGCATGGACGGATCTGAGGATCTGAGGATCTGAGGATCTGAGGATCTGAGGATCTGAGGATCTGAGGATCTGAGGATCCCGGGAGCGCGTCTGAGTAATGACAACCTACTACCGAGCACTCGAACCTCAGCATCCTTCGTGGTTGCTACATTTTTTGCCACGCAGACACGAAACCACGAAGAAAGCCCTGAGGTACATTCTTCGTGCGTTCTTCGCGTCTTCGGACTTCGTGGTTGCATTTTTGGTGGGTGCATTTCGTGGGCTAGGGAATCACGACCGAACGCAGAGTCCGGTTTCTTAGCGGCCTTAGCGGCCTTTGCGTTCCAAAGCCGTATCTGTCATTCAGGATTCAGCTTGGCCATGATCACGAAACACATCCGTCGCCCGGCTGTGGCCGGGACCTGGTACCCCGGTTCACCCGACACGCTGGCCGCTGCGCTCGACCGGCACCTCCAGCGGACGAGCCGCGACGTGGCCGGTGATCTCGTCGCCTTGATTGCGCCGCATGCGGGCCTCATGTACTCGGGTCCGGTGGCTGCCCATGCGTACCGCCTGCTGCGTGAACGGCGCTTCGACGTGGCGGTCCTCGTCGGACCATCGCACTTCGTCAGTTTCGACGGCGTGTCGATCGTACGCGCCGGCGGTTTCGAGACGCCATTCGGCGTCGCGGCGATCGACGATGGCACCG
>QHWF01000908.1 GCA_003222455.1 Acidobacteriota bacterium | reverse complement strand
ACGCGCGGGCCGCCCAGCACTTTGCCGATGACCGCGCCGGGTGCCGTTTGCGCGTCGGTGCCCGGCTGCTCGTTGCCGAGCGCTCCACGGTAAACCGCGACGAACTTCTCGGCGTCACCGGTTGCGGCGAATCGCGCCGAGCGGACGGCTGCTCCGGGTTCTGCCGAGACGGCCACATCGGCGTCGAGCGCAACCAGCGGCGTACGGATGCCCGCGGCGTTTTCACCGTAGAGCTGGAGTGCGCCGCCGCCGAGCGCCTCCGGCGACGTATTGATCCCACTGAAGCGCACAGCATCCGTGTTCGGGTCATCTGGATCGATGACCACGTCACCGTCCAGCCGCCCGCGGAAGAAGTAGTCAAAGAGGGCTTTTGAATAGCCGATCGCTTTGGGAACAAGCTTCGCTGCGTAGTCAGCGTGCACGATGTCGTCGAGTTGAAGGGTGAGCCTGAGTACTGCCCCAGACAGCGGCGGGGCATTCTCGATGATCGCGGGCGTCAGGTAGCCGGCTCTCGCGAAGTTGTTGATAACTTCTCCATCCGTTACCTTACTTATGTACAGTCCGCGGTCGATCTGGCCGTCTTCCGACGTGACGAGCCGAACCACCTCGAAGCTTTGCCCAACGAGAGCCTCGACATTCGTGCTGCTCTGACGAGGATACGGAAAGAAGTGCGCGTCGTCCGGGGCGAAGGACTCCGTAAAGATCGTATTTGCGCTTGCGAAGTTGGCGTTAGTGTATTCCGCCAACCCGACGAATGAATGCTCAACGGTAGTTTTGGGGTTGCGGCCATCATATTGATCAGCGTCCCAAAAGCTTGCCAGTGGCTGGCTGCTGAACTGAGGGATCAGCGGCGTCGCATGATCGACGAGCGTAGCGTTCCGACGGACGAACCGCTCGAACGAGTTCTCCACCCAATGGGTCGGCGAAAGACCCCTGGGAGAAAACTCTAAATGAGATAGAAAGTCATTTCGCGCGTGGGCGGGAACCGCCACGTCTTGAATCAGGTGACCAACATGGCCCAGCGTCTCAAAAGTCCGGGCCAGCGACGCTTCGCGCTCGGCAGGAGCCTCGAGCATAAGCGCGGCCACGTAAGCCCTTCGTGCTCCGCCCCAATCAAAGAGATTGCCGGGATCCGGCCCCCTGTTCGCTGGTGATGTGAACTGAGTGCCCCAGGTGACATTGGACACAAAGCCGGAACACAACAATCGTGCAGGCGGCACGTCGCTCATCCCAGAAGTCGTAAAGGGTCTCAATGGGTTGTGGAAATGGTTGCTCGCCCGACAGAGTGGGACGTCTTCGAGCCTCGAGCCGCGGCTTAACCACTGAAGACCCGTCAGGACTTGCCCCGATGCTGCCCTGAGTGGCGTGTTGATACCATTTTCGAGCTCCAGCTCGTTCTTCAGCCTGGCATCGACAGACGATACCCGTAGAGCGGCTTCGCTGATTCTCGGATGAGTGTCGACGTTATCGAACGACCAACCGGCGTTCGCGTTGACGAGGGTCATGACGAACGCGAGTATGAGCCAATGTGTCGCGGAGTCTTGAGCCACCTTCATATGTCACCCGCCATCGATCCCAAGGCCTGTCTACGGCATGCTCAGTTCTGGACGAATCGCGTTCCAGAACTTCGGAACGTTCTCCAACCCATACATACGCGCATGAGTCGCTCCGTTGATGAACGACAGGGGTCGCTGGTGACTAGCCCAGGACGGGAGGCGCTTGAGTGGGATTGCCGATGGGAAGACGAACAGATTGCCCCAGGCGACGTAACCGAACTTGTAAATCGTAATGGCCTCACCGCCGCCTTCTCCATCCAGACCTGAAGACAGCAGCCGCGGCAACGTGAACCGCCCGTCCGGACCGGTCTCCGTCTCGCGCACGCCGACGAGCTTGGGGTGGCAGAGTCCGAAGCCGACAACCCTGTCCATACCCCGAGCACGACGGCCCCGTTGATCGGTTGCCTTGTCTCAGCATCGAGCACCTGTCCTTGAATCGTTCGCGCCCATACCTCGGATCACACAGGCAGTCAGGATCGTCAGCGACGGTGAAGACCGCGGATTCATCAGCCGCGTCAGTCGCAATCGGCGCGGTTCCGACACAGTTCTTCCATGCGCTTCGCCGCTTCCGCCGACTCCCGCTCTATCGCATGCCACAGCTTCGGTCGCTGATCCTTTAGGCCGTCACCATCGGCAAGCATATGTAGCCACCAGACATGCGCCGGATGATTTCCATTCGCAGGAAATGCCTCGAGGGTTATTCGTGGCGGCACTCGCGTATCCTGGCGCATCGCCGGCGTGGGAAGCCGCGCACCAAACCGTGGAGGGCCGTCCACGGGAAAGATCATCGAGTTGACCCACGCGACGTAGCCGTACTTGTAAACGAGGACCAATTCATCTCCTGGCCGAAATGCTCCCGGCCTAGTGAGGGCAAAGCGTCCCTGCGCGTCAGTGTGAACTTCGTTCTCTGAGATAGTTCCGGTTTGTATCGTCCATCTCCCAAACACCACGGCGCCCTCGACCGGCTGTCCAGTGCGCGCATCGACGACCTGGCCCTCGAGCATCTCGGCGTCAGCTTCAGTGATGGCAAAGAGTAGTGTGAGAGCGGCGACAACCACTCTCCACATCAGAAGCTCTCGATACTCCACAAACCCGAGGTATCCTGGGTGAAATAAATGTAGTACGTAAACGTGAGCAGCTGCCCTCCATAGAGCTGGACTCTGCGAATCCGATATTTCGCTACGCTCTCGACGACGTAGACTTGCTCGATGTCCTGCATATTGCGAGCGAGCTGCGCGATTTGGGCGGTCAGCATATTGAAGACGGTGCGATACCGGTCCTGCTGAGTGTGGTTAAAATGTGTCAGCGCGGCCTCGATGTCAGTGTTCATCAGGGCTGTTTTCATGCCGTTCCACTTCGCCTTGAAGAATACGTCGAGGCTGGCTCGGTCGTACACCTGTACGATCGTGCTAGCGGTGACCCGACCCCCATGGTCATCGGTGAACGTAACCGTTGGAAGGTAGATTCCTGGCTGAATGTATGTGAACGATTGACCATCGAGCATCGCACCGGTGAAGTCGATGGCGCCGTCGCCGTTGAAGTCGGCGACCACGCCCACGGGCGCGCGGGCCGGAAGCGAAAAGCTGACCGTCAGCGGCGCAAGCCCTGCTTGAGGCGTCACGAGAAGGTCTGAGGCTGGGGCCGCTGTACTCGAAACGGTGATGGCAATACTCTGCATGGCAGTAGCCCCAGCCACCGCTGTAGCCGAGGCGGTCAACGCACCGGTATCAGGCCCGACGGAAACGAGGGCGGAAAAAGCACTACCTTGGAGCGCCGCGGGGACGCCATTCACCGCCACACCGACTTCCGCTCCGCCGCTCTCCACTGTCCCCTGTACCAGCAACGGTCCCGCCGGCACGGTCGCGCCGTCGCTTGGCGACGTGATCGTGACCTGAAGGGTGGACACGGCGAAGCTTCGCGAGATCACGGTGCTCTCGTTCCCGGCCTGATCGCGGGCTTTCACTTCGAACGTGTGTGCGCCGCTGGTGAGCCCGCTCAACGTCGCCGTCGTGGCAGGGGAGAAGGCGCTGAACGCCCCGCTGTCGACCCTCCAGGAGAAAACGAGATTGCCAATCGCTGTGAGGTTGTCGCTCGCTCTGAACGTGAACGCGGCGGTTGGGGCTGACGTGGTGCCACTGGGGCCGCTGGAGATCTCACAGACGGGCGGCGTGTTGTCGACGATGACGAGGCGGGTCGCCACCGCGCGGTTTCCCGAACGATCGACGGCGGTGGCGGTCAGCGTGTGGGCCCCGTCTCCCACGCTGGTCGTGGACCACGGCGCCGTCGCCGTCACCGCCGCCGCCGGTGGCGGAGGAACGGAATTCGCGACCAGCGCTTGTGTGTCGGCAGTCAATGCCACGCTCGAGATGCCACTACCGTTATCAGTGGCTTGAGCCTGCACGGTGACCG
>QHWF01000055.1 GCA_003222455.1 Acidobacteriota bacterium | reverse complement strand
TCGCGAAGCAGGGCGCGATGATCGAGGGCGGCAACATGGGGCAGCCATACCGGGGGGCGGCGATTCTCGCGCACGAAAACGTGTTGCACCGGATGAGCGCGCCGACCGGGCAGCAGGCGCCGTTCCCAACCGAGGCGTGGCCGACCGATACGTACTTCACGAAGAAGAAAGAGCTGTTCTTCAACGGCGAGGCGATCCTGATTCTGCACCAGCCGTCCGCACACACCGACGGCGACAGCATCGTGTTTTTCCGGCGATCCGATGTGCTGAGCGCCGGCGACCTGTTCGTGACGACGACATACCCGGTGATCGACCTCGAGCGGGGAGGAACCATTCAAGGCGTGATCGCCGCCTTGAACAATATCCTCGATATCGCGATCCCGAAGGACAAACAGGAGGGCGGCACGTACGTGATTCCGGGACACGGGCGGTTATCCGACGAAGCCGACGTGCTCGAGTATCGCGACATGCTGACGATCATTCGCGATCGGATTCAGGATCTGGTGAAGAAAGGGTCGACGCTCGAGCAAGTGAAGGCGGCGCGGCCGACGCTCGATTATGACGGCCGCTACGGCGCGACGGCGGGATCGTGGACCACGGCGAAGTTCATCGAAGCAGTGTATCGCAACCTGGCTGTCAGACAGACCAAGAGCCAATAGGTTCGCCATGCGACATCTCACCGAAGCGTTGACCACGCGCCGACGGCGGTGCCTGCGCGCCACGACGCTGTCTGCGCTGTTGCTGATCGCGTTGTTGCCAATCGTCACCGGCGCCCAGCGTGGCGAGCCACCGCCACCGCCACCGCCCGCGCGGACCATCGCGCCGATCGATCTCACCGGCTACTGGGTATCGGTCGTCACCGAGGACTGGCGGTATCGCATGCTGACGCCGCCGAAAGGCGACTACGCCAGCGTGCCGCTCAACGCCGCCGCGCGCCGGATGGCCGACGCCTGGGATCCGGCGAAGGACGAGACCAGCGGCGACGCGTGCAAGTCGTACGGCGTCGGAAACATCATGCGGGTTCCCGGCCGCGTGCACATCACGTGGCAGGACGACGACACCCTCAAGGTCGAGACCGACGCGGGCACGCAGACGCGACTCCTGCATTTTGGCGACGCGGCCCAGGCGCTGGCGGGCGACGCCGGATGGCAAGGCTATTCCGTCGCCCGTTGGGAACTGGCGGGGCCACAGCGCCGCGGCGGGGCCGGACCGCGAGCCAACGCACCGGGCCCCGATGCTGCGGCTGGTCAGAGCCGGCCCGGCCCGGAAGTGCCCGACGGCCGGGGCCGGGGGCGAGGGACATCGACGGCGCGCGGCGGCTCGCTCAAAGTCGTGACGACCCACATGAAAGCCGGATACCTGCGCAAGAACGGTGTGCCGTACAGCGAGAACGCGGTAATCACCGAGTACCTCGATCGACACACCGAGCCGAACGGCGATCAGTGGTTTACGGTGACGACGATCGTCGACGATCCGAAGTACCTCGCCGAGCCGTTCATCACGAGCTCACATTTCAAGAAAGAAGCGAACAGCGACAAGTGGCGGCCGTCGCCGTGTACGGCCAGCTGAAAGACGAGATAACGGAGGTTACGGAGACAACGGCAACGGAGGGGACGGAGATAACGGTTGTGCACAGAGACGCAGAGCAACGGAGTCTTGTTTGTACAGATTATCGTTAGTCTCCGTTGCTCCGTTTCTCTGTGTGATCCCGTTGCCTCCGTGGGCTCCGTTACCGTTGCCTCCGTGCCCTCCGTTGCCACCTCAGCGCGCTTCGCAGCGCGTCGGTTTCCAGCCTTTGTTGTCGGGCTGTTTCCTGAACTGCACGCTGCGGACATACGGCTGCGCGAGGTACGTGGGATCGTCGAGCAGATTCGTGACGACGAGGTAATCGACGCCTTCATCGGTCAGGGTCGTCCAGTATTCCGTGAGCACCGCGTTCTCGCTGTACGGCACGCCGTTTCGGCGGAAGTACCCGCGTTTGAGCCGTGTGGTCACCGTTTTCAGGGACCCGTGCACCGGCTTGACGTTCATCGGCCGTCCGCGCCGGCCGGGCGCGGGGCCGTCGAGCTCCCACTGCGCCATCGAATAACCCTGCCATGAAGCCGGCTCACTCGCCGGGGCGGCGCCGTCGAAGTGCAGCAGGCGCGTCTGCGTTCCCGCGTCGGCTTCAACGACAAGCGTCCGATCGTCCTGCCAGGTGATGTGCAGCCGTCCCGGCAGATGCATCAGTCCGCCGGCGCCATACGCGCGGCATTGCTCACCCGCCGCCTCGTCCTTCGCCGGATCCCATTCGTTGGCGGCGCGGCGGCCTTCCGCGTTGACCGGCAGATACAGGACGTCGCCCCTGGGCGCCGCCACCATGCGCCAGCGCCAGTCGTCGGTGACGAGCGACACCCAGTAGCCGGTGAGATCGATCGGCGCGGCCGCACGTGGGAGTGGTGGAGGTCCCTGAGGCGCGCCGCGCTGGGCGTGCACCGGCGGAACAAGACCCACACCAAGGACACAAAGGGTACCAAGGACACAAAGGGACGGCCGTGCATGGAGTCTGGATTCAGGCGTACCTCTGGTGTCCATCGCGTTCTTCGTGGTGATGGACCGTTTCGTCACTGATTCTTCTTCTTCGTAGTGGCGGCGGGCTTCGGCGCCGCTTTCGGAAATCCGTAGCGCAGCCCTTCAGGGCTGCCGGCCCGATGCAGCGTCTTGTAGACAGCCTCGACGAACTTGTCCGTCGACCACACGGTGTTGCTGACGCCCCACCGCGGATCGTAGTCGGCCGTAATCTTCGCCGCCTTCACCTGCTCCAGCGTCTTGCCCTGCTTGATGAGCGCCTGCGCGCGATCGCGGATGATCGTGAGCATGTCCCGATAGTACGCGAGGTCGGCGCCGTCCGACAGCCGGCCGTGGCCGGGGACGACCATCGTTCCCCCTTCCATGCGGAACTCGGGAATGACGATGTCGAGCATGCGGTTGCAGCCTTCGATGAGCCCGTTGATCGTCCCGCCGTTGTCGACGTCGATGAACGGATAGGTCGTCATCTGGAAGATGTCGCCGCTTGCGAGCACGTCGGATCCGCGGAAGTACACGATGACGTCGCCGTCGGTGTGCGCGCCGGGAATGTGAACGATCTGAATGGCGTCGCCGTTGAAGAAGTGGCTCAGCTTCATCGACTCCTGATGGAACGTGTCGGTGGGCCATGCCCCATCCGGCGTCGGGGCCTGCGAGCCGGTCGGCGCGCTCATGTGATTCAGCGTGTTCTCGTAGGCGAAGATCGCCGCGCCCTGACCGGCGTCTGCGATATCACCGGCGACGTTGCCGCCCGTGAACGTCCGGCCCGCCTTCGCAAGCTTCTCGTTCCCGCCGGTGTGATCGGGATGGAAGTGCGTGTTGACGATGTAGCGGATCGGCTTGGGCGGCATCGCCGGATTCAGCGAATTCTGCAGCGTCCCGCGGGTTTCGGCGCCCCACCGCAGATCGACCGGCGGCTCCTTCACCTGCACCTGCCGCGTCAGCTGACGCACCGCCTCGAGCACCTTGTCGCTCATGGCGGCGAGGCCGGTGTCGACCAGGAACACGCCGTCCCTGCCGATCGACGCGGTGATGTTGCCGCCGGCGCCGGCGATCATGTAGACGTTGCCGTGCACCGGCACGATGTCGAGGTCCTGACCGCTCGTGCGCGGCTGCTGCGCGAGGCCATGGACGGTGAGCAACGCAACGCCCAGCCCCGCACACACGATGAAGAATCTCTTCATGATGGTTTCGCTCCGGCGCGCGAGGAAAAAATCCCGTTTGCCTTCAGGATTCAACCTCCGCGTCCTCAGCGTCCTCCGTGGTACGTCCCGCTCCACCAGCCCCTTCATACGCGCTCGCGCTATTTCCTCGCGCGGCCCGCTTTGATCTTGTCCTGAATCTCGGGATACATCGTTTCGGCACCGGCGGTGACGACCTCCCAGGGGATGTTGTACCGGTTCGCGAAATCCTTCACGTCGTCGGCGTACTGCGCCGTGCCCGGCAGGTTGTGCGGCACGATGCCGCGCGGGCGCGAGACTTCCTCGACGACGTTGCACGGATAGGGCGGGATGTTCTGGTGCGCGTCGACCTGGTATTCGGTGCTGCGGATCAGCGGCTCGGTCAGGTACGCCGGATCGTACTCGACGAGGATGAACGTCAGGTAATTGCCGCGCCGAATCAGGAATTGATTCACCGTGATGCGATCGCTGTGGAACACGCCGTCGCGCTTCAGGTACTCCTCCTTGATATGCGTCGTGTGGATCTTCAGCATGTCGCCGATCCACTGCCCCGTCGAAAAGCCGCCCCAGGTGTGCGGCGCGTTCTCCGAGGGATGGGGACGGCCGTCCATGTAGACGGCTTTGTCGATGGACCGGAGCCACTCCAGGTGCCAGGCCGTCACCTCCCGCGACACCGGGTCCACTTCCTGCGAGATGCGCAGCTGCGACGGTCCACGCGAGATGTACGACACGGCATGGGGGCGGCACTGCCACTCGGGCAGCGTCTGGATCGAGGCGACCCAGGCCATGGCGCGCAGCCGCGCCGCCTCGTTCATGGGAATACCGACCCAGTCGCCCAGTTCGGTATTTCCGGTGTTGTCTTCCTCGCGGACCGGCGTCCACTCGCCGGAGAGATCGATGCCACGCGCCGTCGTATTCACGTCCTCCTGCTGCGCGTGGCTGCGCAGGCCGCCCGCGCCGAACAGCGTCGCCGCCAGCACGCCGGCGAGGATCAACGCGCGTGGAATGTCGTGCATACGCAGCTCCCTGCCACGGTTACCTGCAGACGTCACGATTGAACGCAGAGGTCGCAAAGGACGCAAAGTAAGACAGGATTTCTCTGCGGCCTTCGCGGCCTTTGCGTTCTACGGCGGCGTCACTCAGTCGGACACGCTCCTAGAACACGTATTTGACCCCGAACTGCAGGATCCGCGGATCGCCCGCCGAGAGAATCTGCCCGAACGTCGCGCTCGACAGGTTGGTGACCGGCGCCAGCTGTTGCGCGCCGCTATTGACGCGAATGAAGTTGTTCGTCACGTTGAACGCCTCGAGCCGGACCTCGATGTTCTGGGTGCGCGAAAATCGGACCACCCGCGCCAGCACCATGTCGATCTGCCAGCGTGACGGCCCATGCAGGCTGTTGCGTACGTAGCTCCCGAGCGTGCCGAACGCCGGCTGCGCGAACGCTGCCGGATTCAAATAGTTCGTCAGCGACGAGGTGTCGCCGTATCCGTTGGCGAGCACCTGATCCGCGCGCTGGTTGGTGCCGAGGATGCCGGTGAGCGCGCGATCCTGCCCCGACACGATGTTCAAGGGGCTTCCCGACAGGGCGCGCAGCAAACCGGAGATGCGCCAGTCCGACACCAGGGCGGCGAGCCGGCCGCTCAGCATCGGCGTCTGATAGCTCGCGGTCACGTTCGCCACATGCCGTCGATCGACATCGCACGCGCCCTCGTCGAACGTCGGGTTGTTCGGATCGGTCCAGCCCGACTGCACGTTCGGCAGTTGCTGACTGGGCAGGCCGGTGCACTTCGACAGCGTGTAATTGGCGCTAGAGCTCGTGCGCGCTCCGCGGCGCTCCACCGACAGCAGCACGCCGTTGTAGCGCTCCCAGCCGCGGTCGTCGTGGGCATCGAGATTCGCGATGAGGGCGCCGTTGACCGGATCGACCTGGCTCAGCACGCGCCGCTGCTGCAGGATGCTGTTCATGCAGGTTCCGAACGTCGCGGCCGACGGGACGCACGTCACGAGGCTGCCGTTCAAGACCGCCGCCGTGACGCTGGTCAGTCCGTAGTTGAGCGCCTTCATGTTCCACAGGTGCGTCGTGTGGCTGCCGATGTAGCTGGCCGACGCGACCCACTGGCTGCCGAACTGGCGCTGCAGGCTCGCGTTGTACGACTGCACGGTCGTGGGATGAATATTCGGATCGACGGCCAGATAGTTCGCGCCCGGCGAGAAGCGCGCGCTGGTCGGCGCCTGCACGCCGCCGTTGCTGTCGAACGGCAGCGGGAAGGGATTGCCACCCGGATACCCGAGGAACGGACTGTCAAAGCCGCCGACCGGACTCTGGATCCGGACGTCCGACCCCCAGGGCGGCGCGATGGCCGTGTTGAGGTGGTACTGCCCGTTGACGAAGTCGTACGAGACGCCGTACGACGAGCGCAGCGACATTCGTCCTTCGCCGGTCGGATCCCACGCGACGCCGATGCGCGGCGCCAGATCGGTCCATCGCCGGTTCATGCCGGCGAAGCCGTTGGGAAAGCCGGCGTCGCCCGGATACGTGAACCCTGGAGGCGCGTTCGTGAACACGCTCGTGTGCTGGCCCGACTTGAACCCGTCGAGGCTGAAGTTGTAGATGGCGCCGTTGGTGACCTGCTGCGGCAAGTACGGCTCCCACCGCAGCCCGTAGTTGATCGTCGTCCTGACGTTGGCCTTCCAGCTGTCCTGCGCGTACAGCCCCAGGTACCACTCGGTCATGAACAGGTTGTTCGGACCGGAAGCGGTGAACTGGTTCGGTCTGCCGACCATGAAATCGGCGAGGCCGGCGCCGACCGCGGAGCCGTCGAAGTTGAACGTACCGGGGCTGCGTACGTTCGCGAGCGACGTCGATTTCCAATAGGCGGCGTTGCCGCCGAACGCGAACTGATGATTGCCCTTGATGATCTGCAGGTCGTCGCCGAATTGATACGTGTTGGTGCGGAACGTCGACTCGCTTTCGGTTCCGCCGCCGAGCGAAAAGCCGCCGGTGATCGTCAGCAGCAGGTAATGCGGCATATAGCTGAAGACATTGACGCCGACGTCCGGGTAGGAGAAGAAATCCTGACTGGTGCGATGAATCGCGGTGCGGTTGAAGGCAAAACGGAACGCGTTGACCGCCGCCGTGCTCAAAATGTAGTTGTCGCCGATCGTGAGCGACTGCGCCAGGTTGTCGCGGCCGCCGACCGTCGTCGTCAGCACGTTGTCGATCAGGCTGAAGGGCGGCGGCTGCCGGTACGACGTCGCCATGTAGCGGCCGAAGATTGAATGGTTGTTCGTCCACTGATAATCGACCTTGCCGACGGTCTGACCCTCGTCGAGCTCGGTGCGCGAGGCGTAGTTGATGCGCCCGCAGGGATCGGCCGTGGTCGGCAGGTGGGCGACGATCGCGAGCGATGCCTTGTCGTACATTCGCGGGTCGACGGTGTTGTTCGCGAACGGGGCGCGGAGCGCGAGGGTCCGCCCGCCGTTGCAGCCGGGCGACGCAAACGTGCTCCAGTCGCCGGCGAGCATCTGCGCCGTCGGAATGAAGGCGATATTGTCCGACGGCGTCTGCCGGGTGTTCGTCCCCTGGTAGCCGGCGAAGAAGAACATCCGATCGCGCACGACCGGTCCGCCGAGCACGCCGCCGTACTGATTGCGGTTGAGGCCGTCGTCCTTGCGCGTGCCATCGGCTTTCTTCGCCGCAAACGGGTTCGTCGCGTTGAAACTGTGATTGCGGAGGAACTCGAACGCGTCGCCGTGCACCTGATTGGTGCCCGATCGTGTGACCGCGTTCACCGCCGCACCCGAGTGCATCCCGTTCTGCGCGCTCAGCGCGCTGGTGGCGACCTTGAATTCCTGCAGCGCGTCAGGAAACGGCAGCGGCAGGTTCGCGTTGTCGTACGGATTGTTGTGCGTGGCCCCGTCGAGCAGGTACGCGACACCGGACGATTGTCCGCCCGCGATCGAGATCAGCTTCCCGCCCTGCATGCTGCGGCTCGACGAGATGCCCGCGGTCCCGTCCGGCTGCACCGCCGCCCCGGTGAGCGCGATCAAATCCACCGGATTGCGACCGTTGAGCGGCAGCGCGAGAATGCGCTCGTTCCCCATGACCTGCCCGAGGCCGGTATTGCGCGTCTCGACGAGCGGCGACGCCGCCTGCACCTGCACGGTCTCTTCCACCGCGCCGAGCGACAATTCGACGTTGATCACCGGCGCGTCGTTGACCTGCAGCACGAGACCGGTGCGCACGTGCGACTTGAAGCCGGGAAGGTTCACGTCCAGCCGATACGGCCCGACCGGCAGATTGGGCAGCGTGTACGAACCATTCGCATCGGTGACGGTCGTCCGTTTCAAGCCGGTGGCGGTTTGCGTCGCGGTGACGTCGGCCCCCGGCAGCACGCCGCCGCTCGGGTCCTTCACGATGCCGGTGATTTGTGCCGTCGATCCGGCCTGCGCATGCACCAGCACGCTCGAAAGCAGAATCGCGAGAGAGCCGCAGGCGACATCGCGCAGGACGCGCTTCATCAGACCTCCTGAGAGGACGCGGCGGAGCTGATTGCGGAATGCGGATTGCGGAATGCGGATTTATCAATCGATCAATGTGCAATCCGCAAATCCAATAAGCAATCCGCACTCCGCATTCCGCAATGAGTACGGCGCTCGGTCGCGAGTATAGCTGCCGGCATGAAAACTCAAAACTCAAAACTTAATACTTAAAACTTAAAACTCAAAACCAGGCCTGCATTTCGACTTATTGCTTTTAGGTTTTCAGTTTTCAGTTTTCAGTTCAGGTCGGCGCTTTTTGAGCGACCTGCTAGCTGTCCGTCGTCGGCCGCAGGCGTTGCGCGGCAGCGATCGCGAACCGCTCGTCGCGATAGGGATCGTTCGCCGCCGGTGCGGGCGAACGACACCCACGCCGTGCTCATCTTATCCGCCAGCGCGTAGCGCTCCGGACCATCGCCGACGACGCTTGTGCTGAGGTCGACGTTCGCGAACACGAACGGAATGTCCATGCAGTGCATCGCGCGCAATCGTCCCCCGCCGACCGGCGAGTACCACTGGAACCGGTACATATAGACCGGCGCTTTCCCGAGCGCCGCCTTGCGCTCCGCCTGGGTGTCGGTGCCGCTGCGGAACGGCGACGCATCGGTTTCGACGATCAGTGCGAGGTCGAGATGGCTCGCCTTCGGACGTCCTTTCCGGTAGATCGCCAGAACCTTGTCCGCCTGCGAATCGTCTACCCGCAGCGTCCGCTTGATGCGCTCGCGCAGCGCCGCTTCGTCGGCCGGCACCGTGTAGTCGGTGTTGACGTTCCAGGTGACTTCCGTCTCAGTTGAGCCGATGAGGAGCGGAACGTTCTGCGAGATCCTCGTGGCCGTCGGATTGAAGACATCGTGCGGGAGCGACGTGCCGTCGACAACGGGTGACGCTGCGAAGCCACCACCCGTAAACCCACCCGGAGCCCCGCGCCCGCGCGCCGTGCCCGGGGCCCCGCCGCCCTCGCGGCCGGCTCCGTTTCGCGGTGCGAGCGCGCCGAGCAGTTGCTCCATCGGCAGCTTCTGCAACGCGTCGACCTCGCTCGATTTCAGTCCGAGGCGCCCCATGAACGCTTCGGCATTCTGCGTCGCGACCGTCGCGGGCATGCTCGCCACCGCCGATCCGCTCTGCGCGATCGCGCGGTGGAACAGCCCCTGCGCCGCCGGCATGCCGAGCAGCGTGCTCACCTTGCCGGCCCCGCCCGACTGACCGAAGATCGTGACGTTCCCCGGATCGCCGCCGAAACTCGCGACGTTGTCGCGGATCCATTCGAGTCCGGCGATGATGTCCTTCATCCCCGCGTTGCTCGCCTGGGCAAAGCGGTCGCCGCCGAGCTCCGCGAGATACGCGAATCCGAAGACGTTCAGACGGTGCGTGATCGAAACGACGACGACGTCGTGCTTGCGGGCGAGATTGGCGCCGTCATACGGAATCATGTTGGGTGAGCCCGCCGCATAGCCACCGCCATGGAGCCACACCATCACCGGCCGCCTGCCGCTTCTCGTTGCGCCCGGCGTCCACAGATTCAGGTTGAGGCAATCCTCGCCCATCGGCTCGCGCCGGTTGAGCGGCACCCACTCGGGCACGAGAACCGAATCGATTAGCGGCGAACGCAGGCCGACTTCGAACGCGTCGCGAACACCGGTCCACATCCTGTCGATCAACAGCCCGCGAACTTTACCGGCCGTCGTCTCGACGGTGGCGCCGGGCTCGCCGTGGGGCGCCTGCGCCCAGGCGTCACGCCAGTCGACGAACAGTCCGGCCGCCGCCGCCGTCGACACTCCGATGAAGGCACGCCGATCCATCCTGCCCTCCTGTCGGCAAACTAATATATCAGTCTCAAAGTGATCAGACGGGAATCAGAGATTCAGAATTCAGAATTCAGAATTCTGCTCTTGCGCTGCTCGACCAGCCGGTTGAATTCAGCCTCGTCCAGGTACACCACGTTGATCCAGAGCTGCAGCATGTCGTCGACGCTGCGCTCGCCGAAGCCGGCCCACATCGCCGGATCCGGATTCCGCCGGTTCGCCGACGTGTTGTCGTGTATGCCGATGATGTGCAGCACCGTACCGGCGGGCAGCAGCGGCGCAACGTCGTCTGCATAGAGGTAGGAGACGTGCCAGTTGAAGTCGAAGTGATCGACCGAGCTCAGCACGCTGACGGTGTTGTCAAGGTTAATCGCTTCCAGCGTCATCCCGCGGCCGCGCATGTGCATGTGCGGCTGGAAGGCGTCGATCCGGGCCGGACGCGTCAGGCGCAGATACCCGTCGTGTCGCACGACGGCATTCGGCGGGACCTCGAGCTCGTCGTTCGGAATGTTGCGGAACGACAGCGAGCGGACTTCGTACTTCGGCTTCACATCTTTCGGGTAGAAGATAAACGCGATCTCGCTCTGATCGAGCAACTCCTCGCCGACCGCAAAATAATGCATGTCGAAGCGGATACGCGTGCCGGCCTTGAGCAGACGGCCGGTGTTCTCGTTGAAGGTGTCCCCGTACTTGCCGACGGCATACTCGTGCAGTTGCACGCCCGTTTCCGGCGTGCCCGCAGGCGCATCGGGTTCGATCGCGTAGGTCACGACGTGGTGCACGATGCGCCGGGTCCCCGGACGGATTTCCATCGCCTTGATCCAGCGATCTTCGGTGAGACCGGTGTCGGCGAAATAATCGATCCACCAGTCCGGACCGGTCGCGTACATCTTGTGCGGTCGATCCATCTTCACGACGAGATCCGGCTTACCGATATGCCAGACGTCTTCCGGTCCGAAGTGCTGCGGCCGAGGCATGTCGGCGAGGTTGCCGGCCGGCGCACCCGCGTCGGCCCACTGGACCACCTTCTCGATTTCCTCGTCGGTCAACGAAAGATCGTTCTTGTACTTGCGGATGCCCACGGTCTTGTCGAGATGCCAGGGCGGCATCTCGCGGCTGGCGACGCGCTGCCTGATCGAACGAGCCCAGGGGCGTGTCTCCTGATACGTGGTGAGCGACATCGGCGCGGCCGTGCCGGCGTGGTGGCACCGCGTGCATTTGGCCTGGAAGATCGGCGCGATGTCCTTCGCGAAGGTGACGGCGGCAGCGGCTTCCGTCGTCCTCGCGGGCGCCGGACCTGTGACCCGCACGGTTGTCTGGACGTCCGTCCAGCAGCAGTGATACCCGAAATTCCCAGCCGATTCGCCCGAGCCGTCGTCAACCACCGCGAGCAGCGTGTACTCGCCCGGCTCGCCGAACGTGGCAGTCGTGGTTGCCTGTCCATCCACAACGGGTTGCTTCACAGTGGTGAACGCGACCTTGCCCGGACCACGGTACTTCGCCCACTCCACGGTCATGCCCGCCGGTTCCTGAGCGCGGCGTTTCTTCGGCAGGCCGTCGTCGGTCGCCGACACGTGCAGCGCGATCGCGCGGCCGACGGAGACCGTCGACGCATCGACTGCAACCTGCGCGACAGGCGGGGTATTCGAATTGATGTTCTCGCTGTTGCCGCCGCGGGTCGTGCGCAAGCGATCGATCTGCCACACTCGATTCAGCGTGCCGGCCACTGATTCGGTTCTGCCGCGCACGGTTATCGACCACACCAGCCGGGTGCTCGCGCCGAAGTCCTTCGGTACGACGACTTTGAAGACGTCCTTGTGGCGGCGCGTACTGAAGTGCGTCGGCTGCCCACGATCGCCTCCAGGCTCGAACCGGTTGTCGGGCCCGAGCGGCACGTCGATCTCTTCCTCGAAATTGCGGTTCATATAGCCGAACCACATGTTGAAGGTGCCGTCAGGGTTGATGTCGAAGCCTTCGTACACTGGGGCGATGCCTTGACCGCTCCAGTGCCGGGTCGACACGGGAGACTGCGCCTGCGCCGTGACGGCGATCAGGAACGCGGACGTGCCAACCAGCGCGACGAATGCAGCTCGGCGCATATGCAGATTCCTTTCGGTCGTATTGTATGGCTTTCGGCGGCGGGTTTTCGGCTTGCGCATCAGCGCATGCTGTCAACTCCAGCCCACGAGATGCAACCACGAAGTCACGAAGACACGAAGAACGCACGAAGAATGTGGTTTTCTTCGTGGTTTCGTGTCTTCGTGGCAAAAAATGCAGCAACCACCAAAGATGCTGAGATTCGTGGCGCCGAGACCGGTCCCAGACCGTCCACTACCGCGAGAGCAGCTGCGCGATCGGTCGGCCGGCGTTCGGATGCCGCTGCCCGTAGTCGATTCCCAACGACTGTGCGAGGGTGGCCGCCACCTGGTTCTGATAGATCGTGGCGCTGTCCCGCCACTCGCCGCGGCGCGGCCAGTCGGGACCCGCGAACGCCATCCAGATCTGTTCGGCGCCGGCGATCTTGCTTCCGTGATCCCGCCAGTCCGCCGTTGTGTTGCCGCGACCGTGATCGGCCGTGATGACGACCGTCGTGCGATCGCGGTAGGCAGCGTCCTGCTGCAGAACGGTCCACAGCTCGCGCAGGTACCCGTCGGTCGCGTGCAGCGCATCGAGCACGCGGTCGTAGCGGCCGTCGTGTGCCCAATCGTCGGTCTCGTTGAAGGCCAGGTACAGCACACGCGGTTTGAACCGCTTCAAATGCGCCATGGCCAGCTCGAACGTGTACGCGTCGTGGCGAGCGCCGTCCCAGGGCGTGAGCGCTTCCGACTGGAGGCGGTTCACGTGGTCGACGGCCGGTCCCGCACCCTCGTACGGGTCGAACCCTGCGTTCGACGCGATGGTGCCCGCGTCGTGCTCGACGATCCAGTC
>QHWF01000911.1 GCA_003222455.1 Acidobacteriota bacterium | reverse complement strand
AAGTTGAACGACTCGATCCTGAATTGCGCGTCCGCGCCCGGCCCGTTGATCCACGGCACGCGGAACGATTTGATCAGCGAGAGATCGACGTTGAAGTAATGCGGGCCGCGGTAGGCGTTGCGGCCAAGGTCGCCGTTGGTGCCCGGCGCCGGCGTCGGGAAGTCCGATGCCTTGAACACGCCGGCGATGAACGCGGCATTGCTCGCGTCGATTGTCGAGCCGAATGAAGGCGCGTTCGGCCGATCGTTGCCCTCGTTGTCGGCATTGTAGTCGCAGCCGCTGTTGCCCACGATGCGGCCGGCGGCGTCGGTGATCGGGCTGAACGCCTTGTTGCAGTACACGGTGAACGGCGAGCCGCTCTGCGCGATCATCACGCTGCCGAGCTGCCAGCCGCCGGCGACCGCCCGCGCGGCGCCGCTCGACGGCCCCGGAATCCTCCAGTTGACCGACATCGATACCTTGTGGCGGATGTCGAAGTCCGACGGCCCCTTGTCCTGGCTCGCCGCGCCGAACGCGTCCGGACGCTGCGGCGGCGTGATCGTGCTCGAGTAGTCGGTCGCCTTGCCGAGCGTGTATGCGGTTCCGAACTGCACGCCGCTGCGATTGACTCTCACCGACACCGTCCCGCCGTGGTACTGGCTCTTGTCGAGCGCCTGGCCGTAGAGCAGCGATCCGACGCCGGGGATCAGGCCGTCGAACCGGCCGTCGAGCAGGTCGCCGTCGAAGCGGTTGACGTTGTAGCGCAGGAACATGTTGTCGCCGCGCGAGCCGATGTAATCGGCTTCGACGGCGACCTGATGGGCCACCTCGCGCTGCACGCCGGCGAACCAGTTGTCGAGATACATCGATCCGATCGTCGGATCGAGCAGGTCGGCTTTGGCGCGGCCGTTGATCAGGCCGCCCTGCGGGTTGAGGCCGGCGGTCAGGCCCGATGGCCGCGGGAAGTTGTACGGCGTCGTCGCTGAGGCGCCGAGGCCGAACACCGGTTTGACCGGATCGAAGATCGTCGCGGATGTGACCGCGAAGGAGGGCAGGTTGGTGTATTCCGAATCCCACAGCTGGTTCGACGGCCGCTCGTAGAACCGGCCCCAGCCGCCGCGCACCGACATCTTGCCCTCACCGCTCGGATCCCATGCGAAGCCGAGCCGTGGCGAGATGTGATGCAGGCCGCCGCTCCACAGTCCGCCGTCGAAGGGATACTGCCGTTCGACGATCTTCGCCGTCCTGAGGTCCGCCCGCAGATCGCTGGTCCGCTGCGCAAATTCGATCGCGGTCATCGGACCCGCGGCGTCGTAGATGTTCAGGAAGCCGTCATAGCGCACGCCGAGGCTCAATGTCGTGTTGGGGCGGATTTTCCATTCATCCTGTACGAACGCCGAGATCTCGTTCGTCCGGTGCTGCCGCAGCAGATTGGTGACTGCGGCGCCGGTGCGCGGATCGATCGCCAGGTTGTCCTCCCGGGTCGGACTGTCGGCGGCGAAGTCGAACACGCTGTTGAACGTGTAGATCGGACGGTTGAACACGCGCGAGCCCTCGTTGTCGGCGTGGCCCCGCGCGTAGATGCCGCCTGCCTTCAGCGTGTGCGTCGTCCGCGTCCAGCTGACCACGTCGCGGAACTCGAAGTTGTTCTGGACGAAATCATTCGGGCCCCACGTCGTCTGATACCGCTCGATGCCGGTGACCTGGATGCCGGGGATCTCGGGACGGTTCAGCGGCAGGTTGCCGTACACGCGCACCCAGGAGAACGACGCCTCGTTCAGCTTGTTCGACGACAGCACGCGGGTCCAGTTGCTGTTGAAGTGCATCGAGTTGGTCGGCGAGATCGTGTTGAAGTCCGGATACACGTCGGGCGTTCCGAAGAGGACCTTGTCGACGCTGGTCCGGTTGAACGATCCGAAGACGCGATCCCGGTTGCCGTTCCTGTAGTGGTCGCCGCGCAGCGTCCACTGCAGGCCCTTGCGCGGCGAGGTCGTGTTGAACGTGCCTTCGCCCGTGACCGGCAGGTTGCACGGGATCGATCCGACCGGCGAGCTGATCGCCGTGTTCCCGGAGCAGGCGGCGCCGAGGAGATCGGCGGCGGTCTTGAAGTTGCGGTCCGCGCTGAACGACGCCGGGAACGTGTTCATCACGTACGTCGACACGCTGTTCGGCCGGTTCGCCTTCATGAACTGGATGAACTGCGGCGTCAGGAGCGTGCCGGTGCGCGAGATGGCGACGTCCGATCGCAGCACGTCGCCCGAGGTGAAGAAGAACGTGTGGTCCCTCCGGATCGGTCCGCCGAATCCCCACGCCGTTTCCTTGCGGCTGAAGTCCGGAATGGTGACGCCCTGCTGCTTCTCGAAGCTGTTGCGCGTCTGCAGATCGTTGTTCGTGTAGAAGAGGCTGCCGCTGCCACCGAGCCGTTGCGGCCGTACTCGGCGGAGAAGTTGTTCACCGCGACGCGCACTTCCTCGACGACTTCGGGGTTCGGCGTCACGTTGACGACACCGCTGCGCTGGCTCGAGCTGATCGTCGACGAGTCGACCATGAAGTTGTTCGACTCGGTCCGCGCGCCGTTCGCGTTCATGCTGACGCTGTACTCGTTGATGAAGATGTCCGCGTTGGACTGCGCGTACGCCTGGCCGCCGCCGGCGGCGCGCCCGCTCACGCCCGGCGTCAGCACGACGAGGTTGAAGAAGTTGCGGCCGACGAGCGGCAGATCCTTCACCTCGCTCCCGGTGATCAGGCCCGAGACGCGGCCCTCGGCCGTCTCCACGAGCGGCACCGACGCGGTCACGGTCACGCTTTCGGCGGTGTTGCCCACCTCGAGCCGGACGTTGATCGTCTTGATCTCGGAGATGGCAAGGCGGATATTCTCCTGCGTCAGCGACCGGAATCCCTGCAGCTCGACGCGCAGCCGGTAGGGGCCGGCGGGCAGCGCGGGGAAGCGGTAGTACCCGGCGGGGTTGGTGACGACGTTCTGGCTGACGCCGGTGTCGAGGTTGACGAGCGTGACGGTCGCGCCGGGGGTGACGAGGCCGCTGGGGTCGAAGACGGTGCCTTCGATCGTGCTGGTAAACTGGGCCGACGCGGGCTGGGCGGCCGCGAGCGCGGCGGCCAGCGCGGCGGCCGAAAAAACCTGCTTCGCCTTCATGCGATCTCCCCTTCGCGTGCGCGTCCGCAGAGCGACGCGGGCGTAGACGGGTCCGATCGGCGATGGTATATCGTATATGATGTTCGCCGTCAAGCGGCTGGTCGGCTTCGTGACGAATGGTCGCACGCCGGCTACCGGGTATCGAGCGTGTTGACCCTTTTCGCACGGAGTGCCACCGCTTCGACACTCAGGTCCGCGGCCGTGCTGGCGGCGCTCGCCGCGGTTACGGCGCTCACGTCGTCGTCCACCGCCGCCGTCGACGGGCCACAGGGTATGGGCAGTGCGCGGAGAGCGGCCCGGCCGGTGAGCCCGATCGAGACGGACCTGCCGCCGATCACCGTGGACTTCCGCGACATCGCGGCCGGCGCCGGCCTCACCGCCGCGAACGTCTCGGGCGGTCAGGATGCGAAGAAGTACATTCTCGAGACCACCGGCAGCGGCGTCGCCATCTTCGACTTCGACAACGACGCAAGACAGCGACCGGGCATCTCTATCGCAATCGCGGCGGCCTGCGCTTCGACGACGTGACGGAGCGCGCCGGCCTCACGCGCACGGGCTGGGGCCAGGGCGTGTGCGTCGGCGACTACGATAACGACGGACGCCGCGACCTGTTCGTCGCCTACTACGGGCAGAGCGTGCTCTATCACAACGAAGCCGGCGGCGCCTTCCACGACGTGACCGACGCCGCGGGTCTGCGCGCGCCGACGCGATGGGACACGGGCTGCTCCTTCTTCGACTACGACCTCGACGGCCGCCTCGATCTCGTCGTCACCAGCTATCTCGAGTTCGATCGCAGCCGCATTCCCGAGCCCGGCGCCGGCGGGTATTGCCAGTGGAAGGGAATGCCGGTGATGTGCGGCCCGCGCGGCTTGCCCTTCTCGCGCAACCGCCTCTTCCACAACGACGGCAACGGCAGGTTTACGGACGTGTCGAAGGCGAGCGGAATCGGCGCGACGAACGGGTGCTACGCATTCACCGCGGTCGCGTCGGACTTCGACGAGGACGGGTACCCCGATCTCTACGTCGCGTGCGATTCGACGCCGAGCCTGCTGTATCACAACAACACGGACGGCACGTTCGAGGAGGTCGGCCTGCTGTCCGGCGTCGCGCTCAATGACGACGGACAGGAGCAGGGCGGCATGGGCGTCGCGGTTGCCGATTACGACGAGGACGGCCACTACGACATCCTGAAGACCAACTTCAGCGACGACGTGCCGAACCTGTATCACAACAACGGCGACGGCACGTTCGACGATCGCGTGTTCCAGTCGGGGCTGGGCGCCTACATGGAATACGTCGGCTGGGGCGCGCACTTCTTCGACGTCGATCACGACGGCCGGCGCGACCTGCTGCTCGTCAACGGCCATGTGTATCCGGAGGTCGAGCGGCGGCCCGAGATCCACTACCGGCAGCCGCGGCTCTTGTACTGGAACGTTGGCGGCGGCCGGTTCAAGGATCTGTCGGCGATGTCCGGCGCCGGCATCCAGGAGGCGCAGTCGTCGCGCGGGTCGGCCGCCGGCGATCTCGACAACGACGGCTCGCTCGAAGTCGTCATCGCCAACATCGGTACGCGGCCGAGCCTGTTGAAGAACTTCGGCGCGAAGCACAACTGGCTGCTCGTGCAATGCGCGGGAACCACCGCGAATCGGGACGCCATTGGTGCGCGCGTGCAGGTGTTCGCCGGCGGACGCCGTCTGTCGGGCGAGGTGCAGAGCGGATCGGGGTTCATCTCGCAGAACGATTCCCGCGTCCACGTCGGCCTCGGCGCCGCCGCGACGTACGACCGGATCGAGGTCCGCTGGCCCGGCGGCGCAAGGGAATCGTTCCCCGGCGGCACAGCGAATCGGATCGTGACCGTGACGCAGGGCGGCGGGACACGATGAACGCCTACCGCATCGATCGCACGTACGAGTGGAACTACGACAACGCGCCGGACTTGCCGCCGGCGGTTCGAGCGGAGGAGATACCGGGGCGCTGGGACTTCTGCGGCCTGCCGATGGCGTCGCCGCTCGGCGTACCGGCCGGTCCGCTCCTCAATAGCCGGTGGATTCTCTAACTGAGATCAAGGTAGGAGACGTGGTCGAGTTCCGGATGGAAGCTCAGCTGTCCACGGGGTACCAGGGCCTGGTCCTCCTCCATCCTGGCAGACTGATAACCCTGCGGTCGCTGCAGTTACTGCCGGCGGCACTCTTACAGCTGTTGCAGCCGGCGAAGTCACATTGAGTGT